>JADLGT010000332.1 GCA_020849195.1 Bacteroidia bacterium | reverse complement strand
CTAACATAGCGTTGTACAATTCGCGCGTATTGTTTAGAGTAATCAGAGATTCTGTATTTGTTTCGCTCCCGCGGACGGCTACATGAACCTGCATATAAAAAACCGAAAAAAAGTAATTGATAAACTCAAAATCGAATTCGAGTTTACATTCTGATTTGCGTGACATTTCAATCAGCCCAAGTCCTCCGCCTCCTTTATCTGTTATTTCTCCATGAGCAAGTGCGTTCATGTATTCTGCCTTCAGTTCTTCTTTGCCCAAGGAGTTTATTATTTTGAGTTTTGCGGCCAATCTTTCTTTTTTATCGTTATTAATAAGATTAGTAGAAGCAATATAAAAATCATGTCCGGTATTACGAACTAAAAACATACGCGGCTTATTATTGGTTCGAGTAACTAATTGTGGCTTGTCGGCATGTCGAACAATATTCTGAAAACATTCAACAATAAGAAATGAAAGTTTTTTCTTAATCAGCTTCGGCTCTTCAATACTAGTTTCACTTATGCGAGTAAGTGTGGCGGTAAGTTCATCGTCGAACTCGCCCATATAAACTAACCCAAAATGATCGCTTTCGAGTTTAGTAAAATGTTTGTATAGTATTTTTGGATGCATAAAATTTTGCAAATAAATTTATTGCAAAACAGTATTGATAACTGATTGAAACAAAAATAGTCCGTCGGCATTTCCCAATTCATTATCCGAAGCTCTTTCAGGATGGGGCATCATGCCAAACACATTTTTGCCGGCATTACAAACTCCGGCAATATTTTCGAGCGATCCATTTGGATTTGCTTGAGCCGTTACAGCGCCTTTCTCATCGCAATAGCGGAATACTATTTGTCCGTTCTTAGTTATTTGTTCAAGACCTTTCGCATCTATATAATAGTTTCCTTCGCCATGAGCGATAGGAATTTTAAGTGCTTTAGTTAGAGGTATTCCCGATGTAATTAATGTATCATTGTGTTCGGCTTTTATAAACACATTTTTACAGACGAATTTACGAGCGGTATTGTGCAACAATGCGCCCGGAACAAGTCCGGCTTCACACAAAATCTGAAATCCGTTACATACACCAAACACGTAGCCTCCTTTTTCGGCAAAGGCTATAACTTTTTCCATAATTGGAGCAAAACGTGCAATGGCGCCGGAACGCAGGTAGTCGCCGTACGAAAATCCACCCGGAAGAATAATAAAATCGCATCTTTTCAGGTCCTTATCTTTGTGCCACAACTCCACCACTTCCTGTTCCATAACATTACGAAGCGTATAAATCATATCCTGATCGCAATTAGAACCCGGAAAGATAACCACACCAAATTTGCTCATAGTTTAATTTTTTAAAACAGATTAAATTTACGAAAATAATTTTTAGTATTCTCCCGGTTAATTGCTCCTAATCCTATCGGGCAGTAAAATAATTAAATGCAATTGTAACTGCCAACATCCACATAATTACTTCGGTCAACCAAATCATTCGTGCCCATAGAAAATAGACTGAAATAATTATCAATAGCGGGATTAACCCAATGAAAAAATAAATATAATTAAATCCGGGCGCAACTAATAGTGTAAGTGCGGCACAAATAAATAGCCAGCGTAGAACGGCTGTACGACTTCTATGTTGTACCGAATGAGTGCTTGTGTCGGAGCCCCGCCCAACCGAAAACGCAATTGCTATTAATACAAACAAAGCAAGTTCAAAATACAGTTGGGCTATATCGGCATTGATGGCGGCAGCGCGATGTGCAAAAGGATAAATTACTTTATCAATCCAAAACGAATCAAATCCATTAATTAAAAAATACCATGTGTTGATATAAATGTAAGGGAGCAAAAAGCCAAGAATTACAATAACCCATTCGCGCCAAAAGAAGGGGCGTAGTATAATTATAGATATGAAAACAAAAAGTAAAAGAAAAGCTGCAGGAAAATAAAATAACGACGCAACTGCAACCATGAAACCTGCATTGAAACTTTGCGGTTGTGCCGATGGCAGGCGGTACATATTCAAAACATGATTAAGAGTAAGAAGAATAAAAATATTTGCGAACAACATTGGATGAAGTAAAAGTAAATCCCGAGAAAACGAAGTAAAAATTACATACATGAGCGCAGGCAAGTATGACGATTTGCCAATGAGCTCAAATTTATCGGTAATATAATTGAATAGGAACGCCTGTATAACGATCAATACGTAAGCAACAACAGATAGTAACCACGCATGATGTAACAAAAGGCGCACCACCCATTCATACAATGGCATAGCGTATTTAATGTCCGGCACTATAGGATACAGGAAGGCCGGTATCCACAACAGCGCGGCAATAAGGGGTATAACTATTAATAATATAGGCTGATGTAACCTAAAAAAACGAACTAACATTTTATTGATACTATTGTATGCAAATTTTCGATTTTATTTTTACTTTTGTGTACAGAGTACTTAAAAACCATTAACAATGACAGACTTTTTCAACGGTTTCGGACACTTGTGTCAAAAATTTTTCAAAATAATGCCTTCAATCGGAAACAAGTATAACTTTTTTATGATTGCAGTTGGCTTTACGGCTATGATTATTTGGCTATGGGTGCAAGGCAGATATACCAAAGAAGCCCGTGAGAACGGCACTATGGAATAGTTTTTTTTAATAGTATAGTTTTCTATAAAAATTCCACATACTTGCGTGTGTGGGATTTTTGTTTTTTGGAAAATCTCGGTGCTTCGGGACCAACCTTGATTTTTGTTAAAAACCAATTTATTTTGCAAGAGCGTGCTACACCTCTAATGCAAAAGAGGTATTAAATCCTTTCCAATATCATTTCTATAATATTTTTTTTCGTAGCTTATTTTTGATGCGCTGCCGTAGCTCTTATTCAAGGCCTCATCCAGTGTTCCTCCCAAAGAAGTTATGGCGATTACCCGGCCACCATTGGTAACAATGGTATTGCCCTGATGTTTGGTGCCTGCATGAAATGCAATACTGTCTTTAATTTTTTCGAGTCCGTAAATTTCTTTGCCTTTGTCGTAATTGCCGGGGTAGCCTCCCGCAACCAGCATAACTGTTGAGGCAAATCGTTGGTCGATTTCCAGTTTATACTCATTAAGATTTTCTTTTGCTGTTGCTTCAAACAAATCTATTATATCCGATTTCATACGGGGTATTACAACTTCCGTTTCCGGATCGCCCATACGGCAGTTGTATTCGATAACGAATGGCTTGTTGCCTACTTTCATCAAGCCAATAAAAATAAAACCCTTGTAAATGATGCCTTCCTTTTTCAACCCGCTAATAGTTGGCACAACTATTTGCTCTTCCACATTTTTCATAAACTCGGATGTAGCAAATGGTACGGGCGATACAGCTCCCATACCTCCCGTGTTCAGACCTGTGTCGCCTTCTCCTATCCGTTTGTAATCTTTTGCTTCGGGTAAGATTTTATAGGAATTTCCATCCGACAAAACAAATACCGATAGTTCGATTCCTTTCAAAAACTCCTCAATAACAACTTTTGCCGAAGCCTCGCCAAATCGGGCATTGGCCAACATGTCGCTTAGTTCTTTCTTAGCTTCCTCCAGTGTTTCCGGAATTACTACACCTTTTCCGGCCGCAAGACCATCGGCTTTAAGAACGTAAGGCGGTTGAAGGGTCTCGAGAAATTTTATTCCTTCCGTTAAGGTTTCTTTTGTGAATGTTCGATAACGAGCCGTTGGAATATTGTGCCTTTGCATAAACTGCTTTGAGAAATCTTTACTGCCTTCCAGTTGCGCTCCATCTTTCTTTGGTCCTATTACCGGAATGTTTTTTAGTTTTTCATCCTCCAGAAAGAAATCATGTATGCCTTTTACCAATGGCGCTTCGGGGCCAACCACTACCATGTTGATATTATTTTCGAGCACAAGTGTTTTAATTGCATCAAAATCGGTGTCGGGTATCGGAACATTCGTTCCGTATTGCTGTGTTCCTGCATTTCCGGGTGCAATATATAATTTCCCAAGACGGCGGCTTTGCGAGATTTTCCAAGCAAAGGCACATTCGCGGCCACCTGAACCGAGGAGTAATATATTTATCATAGCTGCTTTCACAATAAAATAGTGTTACTTAAAATTTGTTGTAATAAATCCGTTTTTGAATTTCGATACAATTCAAAAAAATAATTTTAGCTAAAGCGGAATGTTTCCGTGTTTTTTGCGAGGCAAACTATCCGCTTTATTTTCCAGCATTTTAAATGCTTTAATAAGTTTAGCGCGTGTGTCTTCGGGTAAAATAACTTCATCAATAAATCCACGCTCGGCGGCGCGATATGGATTGGCAAAATGCTCAATGTATTCCTGTTCTTTTTCTTTCAGTTTTAATTCCGGATTTTTTGATTCAAGAATTTCTTTCTTGAAAATAATTTCGGCGGCACCCTTTGCGCCCATTACAGCAATTTCGGCGGTAGGCCATGCGTAATTCATATCTGCCCCAATGTGTTTACTGTTCATCACATCGTAAGCTCCACCGTAAGCTTTTCGTGTAATAACGGTTATGCGCGGCACCGTAGCTTCGCAAAAAGCGTAAAGTAATTTTGCACCGTTTGTAATTATCGCATTCCATTCTTGATCGGTTCCGGGTAAGAAGCCGGGTACGTCTTCAAACACCAACAAGGGGATGTTGAACGAGTCGCAGAATCGAACAAACCGTGCAGCTTTTGTAGAAGAATTAATATCGAGCACACCGGCCAAATAGGCGGGTTGATTGGCCACAATGCCTATGCTGCGACCGCCAAGACGGGCAAAACCAACCACAATATTTTCGGCAAAATTTTTATGTACTTCAAAAAATGAATTTTCATCAATAGTTCCTGTAATTACTTCGCGGATGTCGTAAGGTTGGTTTGGATTTTCGGGAATAATCGTATTTAGCTGCGCACGCTTTTCGTTTTCTTTTATTTCATAGGCATAAGCGGGTGCATCGTCTTCACAATTTTGAGGAATGTAACTCAATAGTTTTTTAATGTTGATAATGCACTCCACTTCGTTTGCACATGCAAAGTGGGTAACCCCCGATTTAATTGAATGAGCAGATGCTCCGCCTAATTCTTCCGAGGTAACTTCTTCGTGTGTTACAGTTTTTACTACGTTAGGTCCGGTTACAAACATATACGAAGTATTTTCTACCATCAATACAAAATCGGTTATTGCAGGCGAATACACAGCACCACCTGCACAGGGTCCCATGATGGCCGATAGCTGAGGAACTACTCCAGATGCGATGGTATTACGATAAAAAATATCGGCATAGCCACCGAGCGAAACCACACCTTCTTGAATACGTGCGCCACCGCTGTCGTTCAAACCAATTATCGGGGCTCCGTTTTTCATCGACAAATCCATTATTCGACAAATTTTTTCGGCGTGAGTTTCGGAAAGCGAACCCCCGAACACTGTAAAATCCTGAGAAAAAACATATACAGGTCTTCCATTTACAGTTCCGTAGCCCGTTACAACGCCATCGCCCAAATATTTCTCTTTATCCATACCAAACTCTGCCGAACGGTGGGTAACTAACATACCTATTTCCTCAAACGAGCCTTCATCGAGTAGGAGATGTAAGCGTTCGCGGGCGGTAAGTTTTCCTTTTTTGTGCTGGGAGTCAATTCGAGCCTGACCGCCTCCTAAAGCAGCTTCAGCTATTTTTTTATTCAGGTGTTCGGTTTTGTTTTGCATTATAATTTTTAATTGTATTCCAAAAGTAAGAAAATCTCAATGCCTTGTATGCTATGGCTAAAATAAAAGCCCTCTGTTTATGGAAGGGCTTTTTAAAATTAAGCAGCAGAACCGTATTATTTTTTAGGCTCTTCTTTCGTTGCAGGTGCCGGAGCTGCTGCCGGGGCCGAGCCTCCGGCTTGTTTTACTTCCTTTTTCTCTACCTTCTCCTCCTTCTTCATTTCTTTTTTCTCCTCCTTCTTTGCTTCTTTCTTTGTTTCTTTTTTTGCAGCTTCCTGTTTAGTAGCTCCTTCTTGTGCGAATGCAGTTACTCCGAAAAAAGCGACTGCAAGTACTAATACTAATTTTTTCATGATTGATTGTTTTTTGGTTACGCTCAAAACTAATGATTATTTGATGAGGAATACAAAATTTAAAGGAGATTTTTTATCTTGATTTCCCCATGTAACAAATACAGGTGTTGATACATTACTTTAAGTAATTCGTGCGCCTAAAAGTAACTTAATAAAACAAGCAGTACTTTAGTACCTTTAGCAGCGCTTTAACAGGTATAAAAATCTCTCTAAAGGTTGAATAGAACCGTTGGTTTATTTGATTTTTTAAAATTAAATTTATTAATGTTTGTTGAACACACTTCGTCATCGTTATTCCGCAAAGGCTGTATTGAAGTTATTTGCGGCTCAATGTTTTCGGGTAAAACAGAAGAACTTATACGCAGGCTAAAACGGGCTCAAATAGCGAAATTAAAGGTCGAGATTTTTAAGCCCGATGTTGATTCCCGATACCACCAGGAGAATATCGTTTCACATAATGCAACAGGCATTAAATCAGTTCCGGTAAAAAGTTCGGCGGAAATTATAAAAAAAATAATAAGTGTTGATGTAGTTGGTGTTGACGAGGTACAGTTTTTCGACAAGGGCATAACAAAAGTATGCAGCACCTTAGCCAACAAGGGTGTGCGTGTTATTGCTGCCGGATTAGATATGGATTATAAAGGCCGTCCTTTTGGACCAATGGCTGCGTTGCTGGCCTGTGCCGAATACGTTACCAAAGTACATGCTATATGTATTCGTTGCGGTGATTTGGCGCATCATTCGTACCGCAAAACAAACGATAAGAATCTGGTGATGCTTGGCGAAAGCAGCAATTACGAAGCTCTGTGCAGAAGTTGTT
>JADLGT010000331.1 GCA_020849195.1 Bacteroidia bacterium | reverse complement strand
TTTGCCCTGCCATATTCATTTTCGGTTGGTATGCCGATGGTATATGGCTATTTCATATCATTGTTTATATTGGTCGAAGATTATTTTTTCAGTTTATACTTTCTTATACCAAACCCTCCTCGTAATTAATGTCCTTATCAAAGGTTTGGTTAAAGTAGAATAAGTGTTTACGTATGTCAAACAAAAAATGTATTATAAGTCAGAAGTCAAACGATATTTATTTTATATTTATATATTGATTTACAGGTATTTATGAAAACCGCATCGGACGAACTTCATAAGTTAATACACTCCCTTACTCGGACAGAAAAAAGGTATTTCAAACTACATGTTTCTATTCATTCATCGCGCTCATCAGCACGAAAATATGTACAGTTGTTTAATAAGGTGGAGCGGATGAAGGTGTACGATGAGCGGAAATTAAAAGCCGGACTGAAAGATAAAGAGCTTGCGAGAATGTTAAAAACATTTAAAGGCTATTTAACCGAAGCAATAATGGATAGCCTGGTGCAGTACAACCAAAGAAATAAGCAGGGACGGATAAAGCTTTTTATTTTATTGTCGCGTGTTTTCATTTTGTACGGAAAACATTTATTAGCAGCCTGTGAAAAAACGCTTGATAAGGCTCAAATCATTGCCGAAGAAAACGACTTGCTGCCCGAACTTCAAACCGTGCTTTTGTGGAAAACAATTATAGCAAGTGAAAATAAAAATAGGGGAGGCATTTTGGGTGAAAACAATCTTGAAGAATACTTTTTGAAAGTTATAGAACAGATGCGCAGGCATACGCAACTCTTATTTTTTGGACTTGACTTGAAAGATAATTATAATTCCAATTTTTACCCGCGATCGGAGAGTGAAAGAAATAAATTACAAACGCAGACATTCGAAGGTTTATTGGCTATGTCGGGGAATGACCTTGCCTGGTCAACAAAACGATTTTATTATACTATTAAATCTTCAAACCTTATTGTACTGGGTAATTACCGGGAGGCGATCAGTCTGATCGGTGAATGGGAGCAGGCATACCGTTCGAGAAAAAAACTATTGCCACACGATATCGCATGCCATTTAGCTATGCTTAATAACAAAGCAATTGTATATAAGGAAATGGGACAATTTAATGTCATGGCCGGCATCATTGAGCAATATGAAAAGATATTTACCGAATCGCAAAATTTGCTTATTTATAATTCTCCCTCCACAAACCACATTCAGTTGCACACATTAAAACTTGAAATGGATATAGCTATGGGTAATTTCTCCTTAGCTCAAAAAAGATTCATCAAATTTAAAGAAACAAAAAACTTCGAAACTGTAAATACAAATCCAAATTATATAGAACTGCAAATAAAGCATGCGATGATTTACTTTGGTTTGTGCGATTTTAAAACATCGCTGCAATACCTTAACAAGGCTATCCCAAATATTGGACACAGAATCCAGTTTGCGGTATTTGTTAAAATCATTCAACTCGCTAATCATTTCGAACTAAAGAACACCGAACTGATTCCGTACATAACCCGTTCTCTGTATCGTTTGCTGAAAAAGAAAGAGAGGTTATTTAAGGTTGAAACTATTTTACTCCGGTTTTTTCAAAGACGCATCTATCAAATAAATACCCGGATGGAAATGAACCTGCTGTTTAAAGAAATGGTGGATGAAATAAAAGCATTTGAAAACGATCCGAACGAAAAAATTGCGTTTTATTTTTTCGACTACGTAGCCTGGCTTCAAAGCAAGATAAACAGTACAACTTACGCTCAGGAAGTTAGCAAAAGAGCAGCGATGGTAAAAGAGCATTGGCTTAAATAAAATGCATCGGCCTTTAAGGATACTGGCTGCAATGCCAACACACTTTACATTAGGGTGTTGAACTTAAAATGAAAAATTAGGGTTTAAACTAATTTTTTACGGCGCATTAACCTTCACTGTTGTTTTACAACCATTATTGTCAGTAACAATTACGTTATATATTCCCGGACATAGCGCATTTTTATAGCGCTTATCGTACCCATCGGGCCAAGTGTAGGTGTAGGGACTTGTTCCACCGGTGGCGTTAACCATTATCCATTCTTTGCAGCCACAGTTGCTGCAGTTGGCGGTGCCTTTGGTGTATTGGGCATTGAGGGTGCAGCCTCCGCAGGGGTTTACCGTTATGTAATTTATTTTTGTTAAACTGTCTTTTTTACACAGCGTTGTTACAACTAATTTAACATCGTGGCTTCCCGCTCCCGAAAATTTTACCGTTGGCGAAACCGAATCGGAAACAGCGGGTGTGCCTCCTGTAAATATCCAGTGAAATTTATAGCCTGTGGTATCGCAGGCATTGTTTACCGAGGGGGTAAATTTTACGGGAGCATTAGTACAAACACTTTGTACAGTGGCTGAATAATTAAGTGCCAACGTTTTTGCCTCACATATATTAGTACACAAGGTGGCTACGAATGCGTCAAACCCTCCACCATGAGTGGCCTGAAAAGCTCCGGATGTTACGGGGAAGGCGCCTGTTGTTTGGCCTGTTAAATAAATGGTGTTGGAAGAAATGCATATCCCGCCACAACCATCCAGATCGTCCTCCCCGCCTCCTCCAAAATAGGTGTCACAAATTTTTTTTCCATTAGGATTAAATTTTACAATCATAACATCTTCCGGAGTACCTCCAAAATTACCGGTGTTAAAATCGGGCTGATAAGCACATGGGTTTAAAACGGGACCGGGCTTGTCTTCATATTCCATTAAAACATAAATATTATTTTTACTATCGACGGTTATAGAATTTAACCCCGCTGTTTCTTCGAAGGTTCCGCCATAATATGTCGCCCAAAGCCGTGATCCAAATGGATCGAATTTCATCACAAATAGATCACTGTACCCGCCACCATATCCTCCCTGCCAGACCATGTTAGTTCCTGCCGCACCAACCGGAAAATTTGTTGAAACGGTATATCCTATTATTAGAACATTTCCAGCGTTGTCACAAGATACTCCCCATCCTTGATCGACATCAGTGCCTCCATAAAAAGTAGCCCACAGCCGGGAGCCAATTGGATCAAACTTAGCTACAAACAAATCCGCCTTGGTTCCTGCAAGGGCAGGCTGCCAAACCATATTCGGTCCACTTGCACCGGTTGGAAAATTAGACGATCCTGCTGTACCCGTTATAAGAACATTTCCGGCATTGTCGCAAGATATTCCCGATCCTTGATCACCCCTACTACCCCCGTAAAAAGTTGCCCAAAGACGGGAGCCGCTCGGATCAAACTTAATTATAAAGACATCGGAGTATCCCCCATTTACAGCTTGCCATACCAAATTAGGTCCGGTTGAGCCCACGGGAAATCCCGAATCGCCTTGCCCTGTTACAAACACGTTTCCTGAATTATCGCAAACTACCCCATTTCCACCATCGACACCTGTACCACCATAATAAGTAGCCCAAAGGCGGAACCCGTTTGGATCAAGTTTAATAACAAATACTTCATTGGATCCGGCATTTGGTCCCTGCCATACTACATTCGTTCCACTTGCACCTATGGGGAAATTGATTGAGTTGGTTACCCCTGTCATAACTATATTTCCCGCATTATCACAGTCAATGTCATCAGCGTTTTCAAAGCCTGCGCCTCCATAATAAGTAGCCCAAATGCGCGAGCCCGAGGGGTCGAATTTTATAAAAAAGGGATCATTTTGACTTCCTCCAAAGACTCCCTGGAAAACCACACTTATACCACCTGCTCCAACCGGAAAATCAGTTGATTCGGTATGGCCTCCTACCAGTACATTGCCTGTTGGGTCAGTATCAATATCCACGGGATATTCCCATTTGCTCCCCCCGTAATACGTAGCCCAATAGGGGTCGATGATTAAGGGAAGTTCGTGGTTGTAGGTTGTTAGTTCGAAGGTTACGATGTAGTGATTAGCCAATAGCGAAGAAGAATTAGCCAATAGCGAATAGCCAATAGGGGTTGGCGTTTTCTCCCTATTGCCTATTGGCTTTTCGCTATTCACTAATTTATACTCACAGCCTACATCCACAATTTTTCCGTTTATGTTTTGGTAAACTTTTGGGAGGGTTTCAACGGTTTCGCCAAGCTCGCTTTGAACGATTAATTTTTGTCCTTCTAATTTTAATTTTGCTCCTGTGTATTTTAATTTAATGTCGTTCGGATTTGCGCCGGGGTTTACCACTATGTCGTACTTCAGGCCGTTTTCTTTTCCTCCATAGTAAATTACATCAATTCCCTTGTAAATATTTTT
>JADLGT010000330.1 GCA_020849195.1 Bacteroidia bacterium | reverse complement strand
TTTGCTTCGATTGGAAAATTTTAAAAATAAAGTAGTATGGATAACCGGCGCATCGTCGGGTATTGGCGAAGCATTGGCACATGCGTTTGCTGCTGAAGGAGCCAAACTTGTTTTGTCGGCACGGCGCGAGCCCGAACTTTATCGGGTTAAAACATTATGTAAACTAAGCGATGAGGATTGCCTGATCCTTCCCTTTGATTTAGCTGACGCGAAAAATAGTTCGACTCATGTAGAAAAAATAATTCAACATTTCGGAACAATAGATGTGTTGGTTAATAACGGAGGTGTTAGCCAACGTTCCTACACAAAAGACACTAAGCTGGACGTTGACAGGAAGATAATGGAAGTAAATTATTTTAGTGCTGTGGCAATAACCAAAAGTGTTTTGCCCTATATGCTAAAGCAACAAAGTGGGCATATAGTTGCTATAAGCAGCATTTCCGGTAAATTCGGATTCTATCTGCGTTCGGCTTATTCGGCATCAAAGCACGCATTGCATGGATTTTTCGAGTCTCTTCGCCTCGAAGTAAATAAAGACAACATAAAAATTACTTTGGTTTGTCCGGGTAAAATAAATTCTAATATATCGGTAAATGCATTAAATGCAGAAGGCGGACAAAATAATAAAATGGAAAAGGGCCATGTTGATGCTATGCCCGCCAAGCAATGTGCCAAACAAATACTGGAGGCAATCCGTAAAAATAAAGTTGAAGTATTTATTGGCGGAAAAGAAATCAACTTAGTTTGGATAAAGCGTTTCTTTCCTAATTTTTTTTATAAAAACATTCTAAAGCTGAAACCGGAGTAGTTATTTTTTGTAGCCGAAATCTTGTAATTTTATATCCATGAGTTTTTTAAAAACACATCTGTTTTTTTACCTGCTGGTCGGCACTGTTTTTTCGACTATGGCACAGCATCAAGCCAATGTTGAAACGCCCAGTTTAGTAAAATGGCTTACGTTTAAAGAAGCATTTGAGCTGAACAAAAAACAACCCAAACCATTTATTATTGATGTTTATACCGATTGGTGCGGATGGTGTAAAACAATGATGAAAACCACCTATTCGTCGCACGAAATAGCAACGTATATTAATACATGGTTTTACCCTGTAATGTTTAATGCCGAAACAAAAGACACTATAGAATACCTCGGCGTAAACTATTTTAATACGGGCAAGGGTGCTCGATCAACGCATCAACTTGCAAATAAATTACTGAACGGGCAATTAATGTATCCCAGCACTATTTTTGCAAATTATAATGTAAACTTTATTCTCAATTCGCAAGGCTACCTCGATGCAAAAAAAATTGAACCGATTTTGGTTTATACGCTCGAAAACGTGTTCAGATCAACACCGTACGAAGAGTTTGGAAAATATTTTGAAAAAACATTTTACGATACACTAAAGCCTAAAACGGATGTAAAATGGTATAGCTTCAACGAGGCATTGGCGCTGAATAAAAAAAAGCCTCGAAAAATAATTGTCGAAATTTATACAAACTGGTGCAACGGCTGCCGTGTAATGAATAAAACTACCTTTAGCGATTCGCTGAATGCAGATTACATCAACAAAAATTATTACTTGGTTGATTTTAATGCCGAAAGTAAAGACACGATTAATTTTGAAGGAAATGTTTATTTGAATAACGGATCGAATGGAACACCCTTCCATCAATTAGCTATGAAATTGGTGAACAATAACCTTGCATTGCCTACCACACTTGTTTTAGACGAGAACCTTCAAACAATCGATCTCATTCCACAATACCTTTCGCCAACAGCTATCGAGCCTGTACTCCGTTTTTACGGCTCAACTAATTATAAAACCGAAAAATGGGATGACTTCGTTAAAAAGTACCGCGAAAAAAAACCTTCGGCAAAAAAATAATTCTTGGGTATGCTATAAACTAGTTTGGCGCAATTCTAAAATGACGTGATTGTTGGCAGAATTAGTGAGCAAATAATGCAATTTTTGTATTTTTAATACCATGAACTATTGGACAGAATTAAGTATAGAATACGCAAATCAAAAATCATATCTTGACGACCTTTTTAAGATATATCCAACTATTCCGGAGGGTATTAGAGAAATAAACAATGACCGCTGGGATAGTATTGAAAAATTTTTTAAAAAGAAGAGCAATACAGCTTTAGTCAAGGAGCTTTTAAAACTTGACCTTTTTCCAATCAAAGACAGTTATATTGCTTATCTTAAAAGAGATGCCTCATCAATTGAAAGAAATCCAAAAACCGTAAACAGGATTTGCGGTCGACTTTACGAAATGGGACTCGACAAAATGTTTGAGCGTTGTAGCGAGCCCAAAGAAACTAATCGGCAAATCGGACCTTTTTTCAGACGCTGGACTAACAGCAAAGCATTAGGCATCCAACCCGTTTCGATAGACGATTTCACAAAAAATAAAAAGGACGCTATTTTGAACGGAAGCGACAAACAACTTATGGACTTTGCTTCTTCTGAATTAAATTACAAGCACCCGAAAGGACTTGACTTCATTGGTCGTTTCAATGGGAAGTATGTTATTGGTGAAGCAAAATTTCTGACTGACTTTGGCGGACATCAAAATGCACAATTCAATGATGCCATAAGCACAATTCAAGCAAAAAGTGTTAAGGCTGTAAAAATTGCTATTCTTGATGGGGTTCTATTCATCAAAGGGAAAAATAAAATGTATAAGGATATTACCACCAAATACAAAGACCTGAATATTATGAGCAGTTTGGTTCTTCGTGAATTTTTATATCAAATCTAAATTCCGATGCAGTTATACTATCCAAATAAAAAAACAGAGCAGGAAATATTTGACAATATTCCTAATATCGAATTAGAACAAATAAATTCCAGTGAAAATCTCAATTTACTTATTCATTCAAATAATTTAGTAGCGTTAAAACAACTTATAACAAAACATAATCTTGCAGGTAAAATAGATTTAATTTATATCGATCCTCCATTCGCTACCAATAATACATTCACAATTTCAGAAGGCAGAGCAAGTACAATTAGTAGTAGTTCAAATGGAACTGTTGCATACAAAGACACGCTGAAAGGTTTAGATTTCATTGAGTTTTTACGCGAACGGATAGTGTTATTAAAAATGCTTCTTTCAGACAAAGGTTCAATTTACCTTCATATTGATTATAAAATAGGACATTATGTTAAAATTGTAATGGACGAAATTTTTGGAATTGAAAATTTCAGAAATGACATTACAAGAATAAAATGCAATCCGAAAAATTTTAGCCGTAAAGGTTATGGTAATATCAAAGACTTAATTTTATTTTATTCTAAATCCGACAACTTGATTTGGAACGAGCCAAAAACAATTTATACAGAGCAAGACAAACTTAAATTATTTCCTAAAAAAGATAAAGACGGCAGACACTATACCTCTATCCCATTGCATGCACCGGGAGAAACGAAAAACGGAAAAACTTCACAACCCTTTAAAGGTATTTTACCACCCAAAGGCAGACACTGGAGAAGCAATATAGAAGTATTAGAACAATTAGACGAAGCCGGACTTATTGAATGGAGCGACAAAGGAAATCCAAGAAAAATAATATACTTTGATCAACAAGAAGGAAAACGAATGCAAGACATTTGGGAATTTAAAGACCCACAATATCCTGTTTATCCGACTGAAAAAAATTCCGACTTACTTGATAATATAATAAAAACTTCATCTAACGAAAACAGTATTGTCCTTGATTGTTTTGCCGGTTCCGGTACAACTTTAAAAGCAGCACAAACCAACGGTAGGCGATGGATTGGGATTGACCAATCAGACGAAGCGATAAGGGCTATTGCAAAAAAACTTGATGCAATAAAGGGCGATCTTTTTATTTCTAAGACAGATTATCAACTTCTGACAGAAAAAAAGCATAGAGTCCAACATGGGCTTGTCAAAAGCAGGGCTGAGGTACTTTTAAACAGTATAGATTCGAAAAAAAACATTAGTACTTCTAAGAAACACTAGTACTAAATATCCCTGTCTTCGCCAAGCCCGAGAACATTATGTGTATTGTTAGCATTAACTAAAATCGAGATGAATAAAATTATTTCCGGAATTCAACAGATAGGCATTGGTGTTGCGAATGTTCATGAAGCATTTAAATGGTACAGGCAAAATTTTGGTATGGATATACCTGTATTCGAGGAAGCGGCGGAAGCCGGATTAATGTTACCTTATACGGGAGGTAAACCCCAAAAACGTCATGCTATACTTGCCATAAATATGAAAGGAGGCGGAGGTTTTGAAATATGGCAATACACCAGCCGCATACCTCAAACCGCATCGTTTGAAATTCAAACGGGTGATTATGGAGTTTTTTGTGCGCGAATAAAAACGATTGATGTAAAAAAAACCCATGAGAATTTTAGAACTAAAAACCTGCATCTGCTAAGCGATGTTGTAAAGGCACCCGATGAGAGCGAACATTTTTTTGTAAAAGATCCTTTCGGTAATATTTTTAATGTTGTTGCAGGCGATGATTGGTTTGGAAAAGGGATGCAACTCACCGGCGGTCCGGCTGGCTGCATGATAGGAGTGTGCGATATGGAAAAATCCAAGAAATTTTATGCCGATATTTTAGGCTACGACAAAGTGCTGTACGAGGAAGAAAGAATATTTGACGACATAAGAAATATTCCGGGAGGCAGTCAAAAAATGCACCGTACTTTGCTTACTCACACTATCCCTCGCTCCGGTAGTTTCAGTAAGCTTTTAGGTTCAAGCAAAATCGAATTAGTAAAAGTGTGTGACCGTTCGCCACGGAAAATATATGAAAACAGATACTGGGGCGATCTTGGTGTTATTCACGTGTGTTTTGATGTAAGCGGGATGGACGAAATTAAAAAACAATGTACCGAGTTGGGTCATCCATTTACTGTTGACACAGCCAATAGCTTTGATATGGGTGAAGCCGCAGGCCGCTTCAGCTATATTGAAGACCCCGATGGAACATTAATTGAATTTGTTGAAACACATAAAATTCCAATTTTGAAAAAACTAAACTGGTATTTGGACCTGCGCAAACGAAACCCAAACAAGCCCTTGCCCGGTTGGATGCTCAAGGCAATGCAATTAAACAGAGTTAAAGGTTAGGCTGTCCGTTACGAAGCAATAAACACAAATTTTTCGTTGGAAGCGCAGCGCAAAATGAAAAGGAGGCATAGTCAGGATTACCTTGATATTAGCGCATAATTTTCGACCACATATCCCTTTCTTTTCAAATAAGTACACGTGCTTTTTCAAGTGCTTTTTCTAAACCCAAAAGGTTAGTTCCTCCGGCAGTGGCGTAAAAAGGTTGACCCCCTCCTCCTCCTTGAATTTCTTTGGCAAGCTCGCGAACAATGGTTCCGGCATTAAGATTTTTTACTGATACCAGTGCGTCCGAAATAACAACAGAGAGGCTTGGCTTTCCATTTATCTCAGCACCAAGCACCATAAACAGATTAGGCACTTCGTTTTTCAATTCGAAAGAAATGTCTTTGATGGCATCAGCCGAACCTAAACTTATTTTTTCGGAGATAAAATTAACATTGTTAATTGGTTTTATTTTTTTCAACAGGTCTGCTTTTACTTGCCGGGCTTTGTCTTTCAAAAGTAATTCAACTTGTTTATTTAGTTCGCTGTTTTGCTCAATCAGATTTTGCACACTCTTGATTAAATCCTTAGGTTGTTTCAAGAGTTCTTTTAACTGCGCTAGTACATCCAACTGCCGGCTCACATAGGCTTCGGCTTTTATGGAAGTGATGGCCTCGATGCGGCGCACGCCTGCTGCCACAGCATTTTCCGAAACAATTTTAAATAATCCGATTTGACCGGTGGCTTTCACATGGGTGCCGCCACACAACTCAACGGAATAATTTTTATCGAACGTTACCACCCGAACCACATCTCCGTATTTCTCGCCGAATAAAGCCATGGCTCCTAGCTTTTTTGCATCGGCAATGGGCATCTCTTTTATATCGGAATAAATATTTTCACGAATTTTTTCATTTACAAGCTGTTCGATTTTTGCCAATTCCTCGTCAGTTACTTTCGAAAAATGGGAGAAATCGAAACGCAAGTGTTCGTTGTTTACCAAGGAACCTTTTTGTTCTACATGTGTGCCCAATACCATTCGTAATGCAGCATGCAAAAGATGTGTAGCGCTGTGATTATTTTCGGTGAGCGCACGTTTGTTTTTATTTACAACGGCGTTAACAGGTTTCGATAATTCTTTTGGAAGCTTATCGGCATAATGAATACTAATTCCGTTTTCTTTTTTTGTGTCGGTAATCGAAATTTTTTCGGTTCCGCAATCTAAATATCCTGTGTCGCCCACCTGTCCGCCGCTTTCGGC
>JADLGT010000329.1 GCA_020849195.1 Bacteroidia bacterium | reverse complement strand
GCCCCTGTAAGTGTAGCTAACTTACCATCGGGTGTTTATTTTGTAAGCGTACAAACGAGCCAAGAAAGGATTTTGCATAAGTTTATTAAAGAATAAAAATTACACGAAGATTTTTATTTCAGGTAACGCTCTTTAATTACACTCATGTGATGCAGTTGATGACCGGGTATGATGAATGCCAAGGCCCTAACGCTAACCAAATTTTTGTTGGCTATTCCTTTCCTGTTTAGTGCTTCCTCATCAAAACTTTTGAATAATGCAATGTTTGATTGGCGCATTTGGCTAAACTCGTGGGCCATATCAATAAGAGTTCGCTTATCAAAATGAGCATTTTTTACATAGGAGTTTTCGTCGAAACCGGGCAATTCCTGCCCGTCGCCCCTGGCAAAACGCAATGCTCGGTACGTCATAATACGCTCCGTATCTATTATATGTCCAATTACTTCTTTTACTGTCCACTTGTTGGTTGCGTAGGCAAAATTTTCTTTCTCTTCAGGAATGTCTGAAAGTAAGACCTGCATATTCAGTATTCCGGCATCAAGTGTTTTGAGTGCATCCTCCTCTTTTACCAGTTTGATATACGTTTCAAAATAAGTGGGGTACTCGTTAGGTTTTGGGCGGGGTATCATTATCGTTAAAAATAAGTTGTTGCTATTCAAGATAGTTTTCGCAATTCTTCTTTTACAAAATTTATTAAATCTCGGATATTTTTTTTTGAGAAATCGAATTTGATTCCGGCAGCAGCGTAAATTTCAGGTATTGACTTGGTATAACCTAACTTCAATGCTGCTTCATAGTTGTTGAGCGCTTTTTTCGGATTGTGTTTGTAATTTTTCCATATAGCTATGGCACCAAGTTGAGCCATTGCGTATTCAATATAATAAAAAGGTGCGTCAAAAATATGCATTTGGTTTTGCCAACTTCGGGTTCTAAATTGTTCCTGCCCTTCCCAATTGGTTACCGGACTGCTAAATTCTTTCAGCATAGTTAACCATGCTTTTCTACGTTGCTCAACAGTGTGCAATTTATTTTCGTATATCCAATGTTGAAATTTATCTACGACAGCTATCCATGGCAGTATATATATAATTTTTTCAAGCTGCTCTTTTCGAGCCCTCCTCAAATCGTTGGGGTTGTTAAAAAATACATCCCAATGTTCCATTGAAATAAGTTCCATTGACATGGATGCCAGTTCGGCAACTTCCGAAGGGCAATTTTTAAAAGCATCCAGTTTGAGCTTGTTAGTAAGGAAAGCATGTATGGCATGGCCACCTTCGTGAACAATAGTTACCATATCGCGGTGAACGCCGGCCGCATTCATAAAAATAAAAGGAACACCTGATTCGTTCAGCGAGTAATTATAACCGCCCGGAGCTTTTCCTTTACGCGAGTCAACATCAAGCCGATTCATGGCTTTCATAACTTTAAGGCATTGTGCGTAAAAAGGTTTTACTTGATTAAAACATTCAATGGACTTATCAATAAGATCCTTCCCATTTTTGAATGGATGTAGAGCCATTGCATTGTCGGTGTCCACATCCATGTCCCATGGCTTGAGCGTATGTAAGTTTAATTTTTTCTTGCGGTCTTCATCCATTTGTTTTAACAAGGGAATAACTTCTGTTTTTATCGCTTCATGTAAATTAAAACAATCGTTGATGGAATAGTCGAACCGCCCCAAAGCTTTAAATGCGTAATCGCGATAATTTTTAAATCCGGCATTAGCGGCTATTTGTTGGCGTAGCGTAAGTATTTTGTCAAATAGTGTGTCGATTTTTTTAGCGTCGCTCATTCGGCGCTTTTGAATCATCAGGTAAATTTTTTCTCGTTTTTTTCTGTCAGAATTTTTTAAATAAACGGCTGCCTGCTGAAGAGTTATTTCTTTCCCTTTGTATTTTATAGACATATTACCACTTATAGCACCATACTTTTGTTCCTCAGTATTTAATTTAGTGTATAGCGGAATGTTTTCTTCCCGGAATAATTTCAAATCGTTTTTTATTTCCCGTACATAAATGTGGTATTTGTTCTTGTTGAGTTTGTTAATAAAGGGAGACTGAATCAGTTTTTGGTTGAGCAAATTGGTATAATACTCAACGTGATTGGAAATTGTTTCAATAAAAAAGGTGTATGCATCAATGTATTTTTTATTTGTTGTATCGCAGGTCATTCGAATATATCGCCAGCCCAAGTCTTCGTTTAAAACAGTTTCCATTTCGCTTACATCCGCCATCCATTTTTCTAATTCGGGTGTTGATTGAATAGTGCGCGATGCCAGTTCTTTGTAGAATGGTTCGAGTTGTTCCCAGTGTTTTATTTTGAAATTGGCGGGCAGTAATTGTCGCTTAAGTTTGGGAGGGGTTCCGGTTATACTGCCCATAGTAAGGAGGTTTTATAATAGTACTGTTGTTATGCTGCTCCTGTTTTGCGGGTTGTTTGTGTTTTCTTTGGCGCTGCCGATTTGTTTTGTCTGCTGATTGTATCTTTTATAACAGGTTTGGTGTACGATTTTGTTTTTTCGTCGGATCCAATATTAATTTTTGTTTTTTCGGAATCGTCGGATGCGGGTTCTTCCTTTTTCAGCAAATCGTTTTTCTGCAATATGTTATACCACATCACTACTTTTCGGATGTCGGATACATACACTCGTTCCTTATCGTATTCGGGGAGAACAGACGTAAAAAAAGTTTTCAATTCATCGTCAGTTGATTTATGGTCGGGAGCGGGGGCGTTGCTAAGCTTATCCATTATTTTTTGAAAAACATCTTTCAAGGATATATCATCGCCGGAAGTAAAAATGCTGATGTCATCTAAAGCGCTTACACGTTGGGTAGCGTAAGTAGGCATACGTTTTTTTTCGATCAACGATTCAACAATTAAACCGTTTTTTGTTTGAGCAACAACTTTATAAATCCCGCTCATTCCTGCAATTGATATTATTCCGCTTAAGTCCATGGTGTAAATGTTTTTAGTACGCAAACCTAATCAATTTTGGGTAAGGCACAAAAACTTGAAAGTTAAATTAATCCCGAATTACACAAAATCTCAGGGTGCATTTACGTTTATATTCACACTGCACCCATTCTTATCTTTCACAATAACAGTATAGGTTCCCGGACACAGCCCATTTTTGTATCTGTTGGTATTTCCATCGGGCCACGTGTAGCTGTAGGGGCTTGCTCCGCCTGTTGCGTTAACCATTATCCATTCTTTGCAGCCGCAGGTGCTGCAGTTGGCGGTGCCTTTTACAAATTGGGCAGTCAGCGGTGATGGTGGGGTTATTGTCGCCACCTTTATTGCAGTACAATTATTAGCGTCGGAAATAGTAACCGTATAATTTCCGGCAGCAAGGCCGGAAGTTGTTTGTGTTGTGGAACCGTTACTCCACAAGTAAGTATATGTTCCGGTTCCTCCGGTCGGTAAAGCTGTAGCTTCGCCGGTTGGAGTGGCACACAATGGGAGTACTGTACTGATGTTTACAGTTATAGGATCGGGTGCAGTTAATGTAATACTTGTAGAAGATGTACAACCATTGTTATCAGTTATTGTAACAACATAAACTCCTGCAGTTAAAATTTGAGCATTGGTAAGAGAAGATGTAACGGCACTTGCGCCGGTACTCCACGAATACGTGTAGTTGGCGGTACCACTTGATGTGGTCGCAGTAACACTTGCAGAACCTCCCGAACATACTATCTGCCCAGCAGAGATCGCAATGTTAATGGAAGGTTCTGTTATAGTAAACGATTTTGTTACAGTACAATTGTTTGCATCAGTAACTGAAAGGGTATATGTTCCGGCGCTCAGCCCGGAGTAAAGTGCACTTGCTGTGGAGCCTGTGTTCCATAGATAAGTAAGAGGTGCTTTTCCACCCGATACGTTAACCCAGATAAAACCATTCGGAAATTTGCATGATGTATTAGCCTTAACGGAAGTTGTATTTATCAAAACAGGTGTTGCATCAAAAATAGATGTGTTCTGAGCAGCTGTACAATTGTTTACATCGGTAATAGTAACACCATACACGCCCGGATTAAGATTTGAAACAGACGCGGTTGTTGCTCCTGTACTCCACGTATATAGTATTGGAGCAGTACCGGTAATTGTTACTGATATATTTCCGGTTACCGTACCGGGGCAAAGACCATTTAGCGTAACGGGCATACCTGTAATCAAAGGCTTAGCGGGGTTGGTAACAGCTACCACCGAACTGGTAGTGCATCCCGTCGCATCCGAAATGGTAACAGTATAGGTATCTGCAGAAAGACCGGTAATTGTATTTGAACCTGCTGATGTAATTGTTGAGGCACCATTGCTCCAATTGTAAGTGTAATTAACAGACCCGCCGGAAATGGTTAGTGTTACTGAGCCGGTTGAAGAATTACAATTTGAAAAAGTAGAAGATGATCCCAATGTCCAGGGAGTACTTACCGGTACATTAATTGTTTGGGTAATAGAATCTTTGCTGCCTGTGCAACTTGTTACGATTAATTTTACTGAATAATTTCCTGTTGCCGGATAAACATGAGACGGTGTAGCAAGAGAGGAATTGTTTGCGCCTCCCGAACCCGGATCTCCAAAATCCCATTTGTAACTTTTTATTTCATTGCAGTTCGGAACACTGGTGCTTGTGAAATTCACATTGCCATTTCCACATACAGATGCAACATAAGTATAATTTGCCGTTGGCTTATCAGGAATATATAGCCACAGATCGTTGTATTTGGAGTTTGAAACGAATGCTCCTTCACCATACCAGAACCAAAATCCTTCGTTGTTCTGAAACGGAACACCGCCATCGTAATTTCCCGGAGTGTTGGCTGCTGCAGGTACGCCCATCGTCCCTCTCACAGGGTTGTTGTTCGGCTTGTTACTTATAAGAGTAAATCGTTTGGTTGAGGGACGAAATTTCCATACTCTTCCCTGGTGGGATCCGAAAAACCAAAAGTTACCGCAAGAGTCTGTCCATTGGGCGCGGGCTTCATGCATCTCGATTGGTGCCGGGACATTTGGCTCCCCTTCAACACAAATAGTTCCGGGTGTATAAGTATAAACTGTTCCGCCCACATACACGTTGTTCGTCCCTGCTTCCCAAGTCCATAAATTTGTAGCGGGGTCATACCGCCACATATCATTTTGATAACCGGTAGTTCCGGCGGTTCCTTTTCCGGATGCTCCCATCAACCATAAATTATCATTCTTGTCTATCCAATGTAAATATTGATATCTTGCACCCGGTTTATTTGCAGCATTGGGTGTGCCTTTTATACCATACACAGGGTTTTGATTTATTATATTATCACCACTCACCCAAGTCCATTGATTTACAGCAATATCATATTTCCAAAGATCATTCAACAAAGCCTGGCCACCGAAAAGCCACAAATTATTTTTACTGTCAGTCCATGCACATACACTTTCTCCCCTTGATGGTGGAACATTAGATGGGCTGGGAATCCCCTGAACGCCATATAAGGCAAGTCCTCCAATATGCATCCTTGCCCATTGGTTAAATGTTGGACCCGGGTTCGGGTCGTATTTCCACATGGCTTGCGCGCCATCAAGCAGCCAAAGATAACCTGATGCATCAACCCATGTCGCATAGCACAACGTTGTATTTGCACCGGGGCCATATGCGGCATCAAATATTCCTGGAGTAACTACAGGAGCTGCGGCATTGTATTTCCATACCACCATCCATTGGTTATAAGTTGGTCCCGGATGGGGATCGTATTTCCACAAAGCTTTTTCATAAGTTGAGGCACTATTGTATCCGCCAAAAATATAGAAGTATCCATCCTTGCCAGTCCAATATGCAGCGCCATACACGCCCGGGGGGATGTTAGCAGGTGCGAATATCCCCGTTGTGCCGGGTGTGCCCGGAGATCCGGCAACCAGGTCGCCTTTTTTCCATACCCACATATTGGTTTGAGAAAAAACTGAACCTGATACAATACCGATAAGACAGAAAAGAAATTTTTTATTACCCCTAATATATCTATTATAGAATAGCTTCATTCAGTCCGCAGGGTGTTGTGTTATACCACTATTGATTGGACTAAAATATAAATAAAATTGGTATAATAGCGTACATTAACTATTCGGGGCTCTTACAATAGCGACCTAAACATTCAATTATTTGAGCTCCTTGTTTATTATAACTGGTCGTTTTATTTTACCGGCAGTTATAATATAGAGTCCGTTATTCAAATCATCCGTATTAACAATTGTAATTGGATTTAAGAGTAAAACATTCTTCACTTCTTGTCCAAGCATATCATAAAATTTTAAAACACCGGTTGTTTTAAAATCATCAACAGTAATATAAATTAATGATGATGCAGGGTTTGGATAAACAGTTACTTTACTTTCATCTTCATTCGGTTGAATGCCGGTTGGTGTGCCGGAATTAAAACAATGCCAACACACTTTACATTAGGGTGTTGAACTTAAAATGCAAAATTAGTGTTTAAACTAATTTTTTACGGCGCATTGACCTTCACTGTTGCTTTGCAACCATTACCATCAGTAACAATTACGTTATATGCACCCGGACATAACGAATTTTTATAGCGTTTATCGTACCCATCGGGCCATTGGTAATTATACGGTGGTGTTCCCCCTGTGCCGGTTACCATTATCCATTCTTTGCAGCCGCAGTTGCTGCAGTTGGCGGTGCCTTTGGTGTATTGAGCATTGATGTTATTTACCGTCACCACCGCTGTTGAAGTGGCAGTGGTACCTCCGGCATCGGTTACTTTAACCGTATAGGTTGTTGTAATGGTTGGACAGGGGTTTATGTCTTTTGTTGTTGCGCCGGTATTCCACGAATAAGTGTATGAACCTGTTCCGCCTGAAACGCTTGAAGTTACTGTGGCGCAAGCACCGTAGCAAATGGAGCTGCCGGTTGCTATAACAGCAGGACCGCCACAGGGGCTACCGGTAATAGCAAATGTTTCAACTTGTGGCGGGGTGCAACTGCTTGATATAGTCACTGTATAGTTACCCGGGCATAAACCTGTTGCTGTTGCCCCGGTTTGGCCTGTCGGCGCCCATAAATACGAAACATTGCATATCCCGTTTAAATCAATTGTTGCTGTACCATTACAGGGAGAACAAGAGAGAGATGGAGTAGATGATTTTGTAACGCTGAACTGTGTACAAACATTCATATTAACAGATGATATAAAGCCTTTGCCACACGCTATAATCTCGCCCGGTATATTTCCAAGACAAATATCATATACATTCGATGGCATTGCAACGGTAGAGATAAAGTTAAGTGCATCATCGTATTTTGCAATTCCGTTAACTATTCCAACATAAACATTTCCACATTTATCTACGACAATTCCGGCATTTTTTAAATTGCCTTGTATTACAACACCTCCCGGTACATTTACATTTGCTCCTATTTGAGCACCGGTGTTTTTGTTCCATCGTTTCAACGTAAGCCCGTTGTACGTATATAAATCGCAGCCAACAGCAATTGCGTTTACTCCTGAAAATCCATCTAAGTACGTTCCGCCGGGGCCTGTACCCAATGCGTAACCGCAAGCGCCTTCATTCAACGTATAGCCACTTGAAACATTAAACAAAGTAGCTAGTCCGCCTGCAGCCGGTGTTGTTTTTATAATTCTATTATTAATACCGGGCGAATTAGGTACAGGATACGTCATGTCTACTGTTAATGCGTAAATATTTCCTGCTTCATCATTAGTAAGTGATCGCACTTCTGTTTTTGTCTGATTGGGATAAGGGGTTACAAAGTTGCTATAAGTTCCATTGGCAGGGTTTATGTTACATAAAATTGGGTTAATAGTCTTAAAAACTATTCCTCCTCCGATTAATTCACCCGATATACAGTTAATTGTTAAACGCCAAAGCTCTGCGCTCGACTCAATAGGAACATTCAGGTATGAGTAGAGCAAGATCCCTGAAGGACTTACCTTCGTTAATTCAGAGCCTCTCCATGAGCCGTATGATAAATAAGCATTTCCGGCATTATCAACGCAATGATCTCCATAATAAGGACCGCCGTTAGCAGGGCAGGTAAATGTCCAGATAAGTACACCCGCAGGTGTAAACTTTTTCAAATAAAATGGACTTGCTCCTCCCGAAACATAAATATTGCCGGCTCCGTCTTTATCAATGTCGTAGGCATTGTTTACGCCTGTAAATCCTGGGCTTATAACCCATGGGTCAATCACAACAGTTTGGCTATCATCATATACGGCAAGGTTAAACTCTACAATGTTCCTATTCAATTTAAAGTCTGAGGTTATGGGGGATCTTGTTTTTTCGTAGAACGTTTGAGGCGCATGATCGATAATGTCCCCAACCGGTGTTGGTATATGAATATTTCCTGCTGCATCGGAAAATATTTTTTCCGATGAGAAATATTTCATTTTAATAGCACTTGCATCGGCACCCGGATGAAGCACAAGCGAGTATTTAATTCCCTCTGTTTCGTGAAAAACATATTCGACATCTACTCCCGGGTAAAGATTTTTATAGATAAGCTTTTTGTACGCATTCGATAGAATGGCGGCAGTCCTTCCTTTGGGATCAGCATACGTATAATAATCAGCGACCTTTTCTTCAGCTATTAGACCTGCTGCAGGGTTGGCATTTTGCCATTGCATACTTACAAGTATGTTTTCAAAAGCTATGTTATGCTCTTCTTTCTCTCTTTCTCTCTCTTCTTCGTATTCATCATTGTGCTTCTCGTTTTTATTTTCTTTTTTGTCCCTCTTTCTTTTCACATACTTTTTAAATTCATACGTTAGTCCGGTTGAAGAAAAATATATTTTAGTTCCGGCATTGTCAATTATGTAATGCGCACTATTACTTTCTTTTATATTTTCATTGTAAAACTGCCCTTTGTTTTCGATAAAAACTTTTTGTTCGAAAGGGTCTTTTATTGTCCAGCTGGCATTTGCGACCGAAGATACAGCTTGAAGAATTTGACAAAAGTAGTTTTGTGATCCAATAATTAATATCGAAACCAAAAGTAAATTCACTTTGCTTAAAAACCCGGTGTTTGTATGTTTCATTGCACGATGTTTCTTTGGGGGATAGTATAAAGCAATGGCTTCTCTGTCATGGCGCATTCACGTTCAAGTTTACTGAGCATCCATTTTTATCCTTCACATTAATTAAATATGCACCGGGGCATAATCCATTTTTATACCTGTTCACGTACCCATCGGACCATGTGTAACTATACGGCGCTGTACCACCTGTTGCATTTACCATTATCCATTCTTTGCAGCCGCAGTTGCTGCAGTTGGCGGTGCCTTTGGTGTATTGGGCGGTGAGTGTGCAGCCGCAATTTGTTACGGAAATGTAATTCGGATATGAAATGACAGTTGTATCGCATTTAGAAAAGATAGTAACAGATACCGGAAAAGTACCCGGTGAGTTCCAAATAATATGGGTCGGTTGCTGCACATTTGAAGTGCCGGGAACGGCGCCGGTAAAAGTCCATAAATAACTTGAATTTGTTGTATCGCATGAGATATAGCTTAATGTAAAGTTTACAGGAATACCTATGCAAACATTATTTGCACTAACAAAAGATGCCGTTGTATTTGGAATTCCGCAGCTATAAATACATAGTTTGGCAAAAACAACATCAGACGATCCTCCACATAAAGTTTGGTAAGCACCCTGCGTTACCGGAAAATTACAATAGCTCCAGGCATGCAGGAAAACAAATGAACCGGAAACTGCGATACTGCCACCCCGATAATACGTTTCATTATGTGGAACTAAATTTTCTCCTAATACACCGGAGCAAATAAGTTTTGCTTGTTGATTAAATGTGCTGATGAAAATATCTTCCGTTCCTTTAAAAGTAGGTTGAGATGAACAAGCGGTTACCGGGAAATCCGAGCTGTAAGTATCTCCGGAAATTACAATATTGTTTCTCGAATCTACATCAAGTCCTGTAGGATAGTCTAAACCCGGATTAACGCTTCCAATGGAGCCACCAATATAAGTACCCCAAATTCGCATACCGGTATTTGCTGCGAATTTTATAAGTGCGGCATCTTGTGGTCCGTTGAGAGTAGTTTGAAATGTGCCTGCTGTTGTAATTGACAAAGCGGAGGTTGAGCTTAATGCAAGGAAAACATTTCCTAAACCATCAGTTGCTATTGCTGTTCCGGCATCCTGTCCGGGACCGCCGTAATAAGTTGACCAATCAGGGAAGCCTGTTGTCGGATTTAACCTAAATATAAAAGCGTCTTCCGATCCAAGCGCTCCTGCATTTGAAGGCTGATAAGGCAATACAACCGGAAACGAATTTGAATTTGTTTTCCCACATGCATAAATATTATTTAATGGATCTACGGTTATTCCATATATAAATTCACCTACAACACCACCCGGATTAGACCCTCCGTAAAAAGTAGCCCATTGCCTCACACCCATATTAGAGAATTTTACTACAAATCCATCTATTGGACCATTTAATGTTAGTTGAAATGGAGCTTGAGTAGGAAACGCAGCTGATGACGTGTATCCTGCAAACACTATATTCCCAAGCCCATCCGAAGTAATGTCCACGCCCCAATCATCACCTACTCCGGCTGCACCATAATAGGTTGACCAAATCAAGGTGCCGGTCGAGGAAAATTTAGCAATGTAAGCGTCGGCTCCACCACCACCGCTAAAAATAGTTTTCATAAAAGCGGCACCCCATATTTTGGTGGGCAGGTTGGCTGAGTATGTGCCGCCGGTTAATATAATATCGTTATTTATATCGGTATCTATACCCTCTCCGGTATCAAAACCTGTCCCTCCAAAATAAGTAGAAAAAACTCGTCCACCCACAGGATTCATTTTAACTACAAAAGCATCAATGCTTCCGCCAAGCATTACCTGAGCAGCACCGGTACTTACCGGAAAACCGGTATTGGAAACGCGCCCGGAATAAATCGAATTACCAAGGGCATCGGCAGCTACAGAACCTGCCTCTTCCTGTCCTACGCCATTACCACCATAGTACGTAATCCATGTTGCAGGGTCAATAATTAATGGAAATTCGGGATCCCAGGTCCGCTTTCTGTTAACAGATTCAAATGCAAAACTTACCATGGTGCCATTAAGTACATATTTTGCTTTAACATCAACTACTTGCCCGTTAATAATTTGATATGCTTTAGGGATGTACTCTTCGTACTCATTTATACTCGTTCGTATTCTCAATTTTTCATTAATAATTGATATCGCTTCTGCTCCACTGTATTTTAATTTAATATCACTCGGGTTGCCTCCGGGATGTATAATCAAATCATATTTAAGTCCTTTTTCTGTACTGCCGGTGAACTTAACATCTATTTTGTTATATATATTTTTATAAATTATTTTATTAAAAGATCTAACATTCGTTATTCCTTGTAAACAATGCGAGTTGTAAAAATTCTCATACGCCTCCGACATACCAACGGACTGAACTGCGATATTCAAATTAATATTTTCAAAATCCATGTCAATTCTGTGTAATCTAAGTTTTGTTTTCAATAAAATATCTCTTTTAATTTTTTCTTCATTACCATTATAAAAACCGAGGACATTTGCTGTTTCTAATTGATTATCCAGTTCGGGTAATACACTTGATTGGTTACTAAAAACATAACTAAATCCTGTTTTTCGTAAATAGATATCGACTCCTTTTGCTTGTGACTTAAATAGCGCTGAGGGAACAGTATTACCATTTATATCGGCAACTTGACCTTCATTTTTAGTGAAGAGCATACCTGTTACATTCAGGGTTTTTAATGCTTCCGATCTTCCCGCAGCATCAGGGGTAGCCATCTCGATAGTGATCGGGATGTTTTGTGCAAAAACACCAACACTCGCAACTATTAAAGCGGGGATACGAAAAAAGCGGAGTTGTTTTTTCATCCGAAAATAATTTATACGATAAATATTATCAGCATATTAATAACTATGTAAGAAGTTAAAATTTCCTCTGCGTACTCGAAGTACAAGTGTTCATCTGTATATAATTTTGTAAGTAACTGTTTGTCACATGGCTTTCGCACCAACCGGCTCAAACAGCCACCGGCTGTTTGCCCTGCCATATTCATTTTCGGTT
>JADLGT010000328.1 GCA_020849195.1 Bacteroidia bacterium | reverse complement strand
TTCACCTGTCAAAATGGTTTACTTTATTCTCGTTTATGTCAGCCATTTCGTTGTTGTGCCGTTCTCTACGCTTGCAGGTAATATTTAAACACAAATACACTGAAGCCTTTAGTGAGCGTAGAAAAATTGCTTTATCCTGTAATAGCAAAGAGTAATTTGAACCGAACGGTGTAGAAAAATTTATAGACGGTTTTGCTAAATCAATTATTCAGCATCACAGGCATTACCAACATTAGCGTATCTTCCTTTTTATTGTCGTGTTCGGTGGGAAGTAAAATACCCGCACGGTTCGGTGCCGACATTTCGAGTGTTATACTTTCGCTGTTAATGTTGTTAAGCATTTCGAGAATAAAGCGCGAATTAAATCCTATCTCCATATCTTCTCCTACATATTGGCAAGTAAGGCGCTCGTTTGCTTCATTAGCATAATCAAGATCTTCGGCCGAAATACTTAGTTCGCTGCCGGCCACTTTAAGGCGCACCTGATGGGTAGTTTTGTTCGAGAAAATAGATACACGACGAATGGAATTTAAAAAAGTCATACGGTCAATGGTAAGTTTATTAGGATTGCTCGACGGTATAACAGCTTCGTAGTTAGGGTATTTTCCGTCAATCAAACGGCAAATAATGGTGGTTCCAATAAATGAAAAGAAGGCGTTTGTATTGTTGTATTCTATTTTTACTTTTTCGACTACTGTGGGCAAAATGTTTTTTAAAAGGTTGAGTGGTTTTTTGGGTAAAATAAATGATGCAGCGGCTTTCGATTTTGCATCGTTGCGGCGGTAGCGCACCAATTTATGTGCGTCTGTCGAAACAAAAATCAATCCGTCAGAAGAAAGCTGGCAATATACGCCTGTCATAACGGGGCGAAGTTCATCGTTTCCGGTAGCAAAAATTGTTTTGTTAATTGCTTCCAATAGGATTGATGCGTCCACCTCAATAGACGAAGCAGACATTATAGTCGGAATTTTTGGAAACTCATCGCTATCCTGTCCCGTGAGTTTATACTTACCAAAATCGGAACTTATTTCAATACTGAATTTTTTTTCGTCGATGGTAAATGTAAGTGGTTGTTCGGGAAAGGTTTTTAAAGTATCTATTAGCAGTTTATCGGGTATTGCAATAACTCCGGTGTCTTTCGATTCAATTGAAACAATTGTTGTCATTGTGGTTTCGAGGTCGGAGGCGGAAATTGTGAGTTGTCCTTTTTCAATCTCAAATAAAAAATTATCGAGAATTGGTAATGAGTTGGTGCTGTTTATTACGCCCGAAAGAGCCTGTAATTGTTTTAGAAGCGCTGAGCTGGATACAATAAATTTCATTTATGGTTAGTTTTAGGTTTATACAAAAAAATACACGCCCGAAGGCGATGACTTAGGCACGTAAATGTAGTTTTTTGAGGGGGATTAGGGTGTACTTGAAAGTAAATTTTATGCACTATTTTTTAACATCTTTCTTTGCCGAAAAATACCCTATTGGTTGTAAAAGTTTTCCGTAAACAAAATATTGGGTGGTGGCAAACTCGGTGCCATTGTTAATAAGTGCAAATATGCGGTCGTTGTCGTATTTGGCAGGTTTACCTGTTGGTTGATCGATTGCACCGGGCGCAGCGTTTTTATAAAACACCTTTACGGTATTTGCGTTGCCTTTTGTATCGGTAAGTGTAATACTATTAATTGGGGGCGTGGCAATAACTGAATCGACAAAGTTTTTTTCAAGTTTTTCAATCAACTCGTATTGTATATTTTGAAAATAACTTACATATTGTTTAACGGAAAGTGTATCAATTGCACTAAGGTTGGCTGTACCGTTAAGCGATCGTAATTCAAATTTGTTTCCGGCCAGGTTAATAATTTCAAAGCCATTGTCGGGTTTCGTAGGGTATTCTACTTTTAACGATTTTATTTCCGGAGGGGTGTTGTGAAAAATAGTTCTGTCGCGCCACTCGGCCTCATTAGTAAAAAAACGGGGAGTAAGATAGCCATCAAATCCGGGAATGTACGTAACATACGGTTCTGTAGAGTTTTTCATTGTTTCCGGATCGGCTAAGAGCATATAAGTTCCCATTAAATCTTGAGTTTCTGATCCTACATAATATATTTTAATGAGCTTATCTCCTTTATATGCTTCCATTTTTACAGCTCCTGAGGCAAGTGCCTTAATTACATTCTCCTTAGCATTTTTACCCACAGGACTTTTTACTTCAATTGTTTTAACCGTTTGAAGCAATTGGTTGATGGCATCGTTACGCGCATAAAATTTATTGTTCAATCGCCATACGCCGGGACTCTGCTTTTCGAGTGTAATTGTTTTGTTGTTTTTATCGGCAATAAACAGTTTGGTAATGCTTCCGGTATCGGCAATTGCAAAATCGCGCATACCTTTTGTGAGCGTGTTATTTGATTTGTTTGTTATAAACCAAAAACTGATGCTGCCAAGCAGAACAACTAAAATTAAGGCTGTACGGTTGCGTTTCATTGGTTGAAAGTATAAAAAAGAATGGTTACTGTTCATCTCAAAATTAAGGAAATAAATATTGGATGGTAGAAATAATGTAAATAGTGCCTATCCGAAAATTCTAAAATCTTTTATTATCAAGCATTACAGAGGTTTGATTAACTCGAATATATTGATAAGAACAATGATTTTATTGATGTATAGGTCTTTTTGTTTCGGATATTCGAAGTAAAATCAATTGAAAATGCGTCAACGATTAGAGCAGCAAACCACAATGGGCATTAGGCTAATTGCAGAAGGTAAATTTCCATCACACAGTCGCGATGAGCTGCTGGCTGTGCTGAAAGCATTGCAACATATTTTTATAACACCGAAGTTAAGCGAAAAAATTTTTGAGTTATTGGAAAATAAAATTTGCGTTGGAAAAAGTAAACCGGTCGTACCGAGATGGATTTATTGCACATCCTTGTATTGGCAGTAGTTCGTCATACGTTGGATACAAATTAAGACCGCTTGGAACACATCGCCAATAATGACAAGTTAAACCAATTGCCACGAGTTTAAAAATTAGAAAAACG
>JADLGT010000327.1 GCA_020849195.1 Bacteroidia bacterium | reverse complement strand
GTAACAATTTTAAAATTGGTGCTGAGGCATCAATGCCAAAGGAAATTATTTATGCCTTTGCCTACCTGAAAAAAGCAGCAGCTATGGCGAATAACGAGTTAGGTGTTTTGCCTGCAGATAAAAAAGATCTCATCGGAAAAGTTTGCGACGAGATACTTGCCGGAAAACACGATGACCAATTCCCTTTGGTGATATGGCAAACAGGCTCAGGCACACAGTCGAACATGAACGCCAATGAAGTGATTGCTTACCGAGCACATGTGTTGAGCGGAGGCAAACTTGCCGATGAGAAAAAAATAATTCACCCGAATGATGATGTGAACAAGTCGCAGTCGTCGAACGATACGTTTCCAACAGCTATGCACATTGCCGCATACAAACTGGTAACTGAAGTAACCCTACCCGGAATGGAAAAATTGCGCAACACACTATCTAAAAAATCGGAAGCGTTTAAAAATATTGTGAAAATTGGTCGCACTCATTTTATGGATGCTACCCCGCTTACATTGGGTCAGGAGTTTTCAGGCTACGCCCAACAGATTACCAATAGCATACGTGCAATAAAAAACGCGTTGGAAGCTGTTCGTGAATTGGCTTTGGGCGGTACTGCCGTTGGAACAGGATTAAACACACCCAAAGGTTACGATGTACTTGTTGCAAAAAAAATCGCAGAGCTTACAGGTTATCCATTTGTAACAGCGCCCAATAAATTTGAAGCACTGGCTGCCCATGATGCAATGATCGAGCTTTCCGGTGCATTGAAACGTTCGGCTGTTGCGCTGATGAAAATTGCAAACGATGTACGTATGTTGAGTTCGGGACCGCGTTGCGGAATCGGCGAAATAATTATTCCGGATAATGAGCCCGGCTCATCCATTATGCCCGGAAAAGTAAATCCTACGCAACCTGAAGCATTAACAATGGTTTGCGCACAAGTAATGGGTAATGATGTGGCTGCTTCGGTTGGCGGCGCCACCGGACATTTTGAATTAAATGTATTCAAGCCACTCATTGCTGCTAACGTACTACAGTCGGCAAGGTTGATAGGGGATGCCTGTATTTCTTTCAATAACAATTGTGCGGCGGGTATTGAACCGAACCATGAACTAATTAAAGAGCATTTGGAACAATCGCTCATGTTGGTAACAGCCCTTAATACACACATCGGTTACGAGAACGCCGCTAAGATAGCTAAGAAGGCACACAAAGAAGGTTTGTCGCTGCGTAAAGCCGCAATAGATTTGGGATTACTTACAGATGAGCAATTCAGCCTGTGGGTGAAGCCGGAGTCGATGGTTTGAGTACGCATTACCTTCGATTTTTTATCTGCCCGAAAAGGCAAAAACTTGTGTAGTAAAACAGTATTGATTGATAATATGATTGTGTTTAATTTACACAAAATGCCATGAACATAAATGCGAGTTACATATAACCCTCCATATTTTATAAAACATATTCAAGTGAAGGGCAAGCACACAAAGAACTATTTAATTTTATTTTTTGCTTTATCTGCATTTTCAATTTCTGCGCAGCACACTAAATCCGATAAGCCTGTGTGGAAACAAGATACCGTTTTTGGTGACAATATTTTTCGTAAACATAGCAATTGGATTAGTGCGGGTGGGGGCTTGGCTGCAAACAATCAAATTAAAAATTCGCAATTCGTATTCGGCTTAGACTATAACCTTCATATTCACACTCAATATTTTCAGCTCGGCTTATTTCTTTCCGGCGACCGCTTTGGCAGTTATAATAATTACCAGTTTCATGGGTGTTATGGAAAGCGTATTGAAACAACAAGCATTAATTTTTCGTACTTCGGAGGTGCGTCCTATTCTGTTTTCTTTGAACAAGCGGGAAGTAATTATTCGCAGACGCCTAAAAATAGTGTGGGGGCTTATGCCTGTGCGCAACTTATTAAAAAAATTAAATACGATGTTGGAATAGGTCTAAGTGTATTTGCCGATATTAATTTTTCCCAGTCGGTAATGGGAGCAAAAGTCGATGTGTATTTATCGGGTGCCTATAAGGGGAAAAAAGAATACTGAGATTTTATTTGGGGAGTAACAACTTGCACTACCTATTGGTGCAGATATGAAAGCGAAAGTTTAATCGCAACTCATTACTTTCCGTGATCATAATCTACGGTTAATGTAGGTGTAATGGCGTGTGATTGACAGGTAAGTATATATCCTTCTTCCACTTCAGAGTCGAGCAAGGCATAGTTAACATCCATAATAACTTTTCCTTCAATAACTTTTGCACGGCAAGTGCAACATGAGCCTGCCCTGCAAGAGTAAGGCGCATCTAAATTAGCCTCTAAGGCAGCCTCCAACACACTTTGATGAGGTTCTAAAAAAACAACGCGTTCGTCTCCATCGCATATAATGGTTACTTCCGAAGGTACTATCAGGCTTTGATTTAATTTATTTTTGTCCGCATCAGGAGGTGTGCCGAAATATTCAAGATGTATTTTATTTTTTGCAACATTAAGATCTTCGAGTGCCTCTTTGGTATTGAGCATAACATCTGCCGGACCGCAAACAAAAAATTCATTCAGCAGATTAAGTTCAATGTATTTTTCGGTCAATCGTTTTATTTTTTCTTTCGTTAGCCTGCCTTTATGCAATTCGTCAACAGCTTGTTCGGGTTGGCTATACAGATAGATTATTTTTAATCGATCTCCATATTTTCTTTCCAACCCATTTAGTTCGTCTTTAAAAATAACTTTACGCTCATTGCTGTTCCCGTAAAATAAATTCACTTTGGACTGTGATTCGCCGGCAAGCATAGTTTTAAGTATTGAAATGATTGGAGTAATACCACTTCCTGCCGCAAAGAGGTTATATACTTTTTTGTTGTACTGATGAACCTCTGTAAAAAAACTACCAATCGGAACCATCGACTCAACTATATCTCCTGCTTTTAATTGCTCGTTGATGTAAGTCGATACGCGCCCATCTTTTACTTTTTTTACTGCAATGCGTAATCCGGGTTCGAATGGAGATGTGCAGATGGAATATGACCGACGTAATTCTTCACCATTTAGCATAAACCTTAGACTAAGGTACTGCCCTTGTATATGACTAAATTCTTTTTTCAAATTTGCCGGGACTTCAAATCCAACAGATACGCAATCTCCCGTTTCGGGGTTCACATCGCTTACTTTTAAAGGATAAAATTTCACGTGTTTTATTTTTAAGAATTTAATTGTTCAATACTTGTTTAGTTGGCAGATTCAATTTATTTTTTTTCATTTATTAAAACAATGGCATACGCACAAACTCCTTCCTCGCGGCCTATGTAGCCCATTGTTTCATTGGTAGTAGCTTTAATTGATATGTCGTTTTCCAAAATATTCATTGTATTTGCCAATACTTTTTTCATTTCGGGTATATGCGGATTGATTTTAGGTTTCTCAAGTGTAACCGTAGAGTCAATGTTGCCAATAGTATATCCTTCTGCGGATAATAGTTCAACTACTTTTTTCAAAAGGATTTTACTATCGATGTTTTTATACTGGGGTGATGTATTTGGAAAATGTTTGCCAATGTCTCCAAGATTAGCTGCACCAAGCAAAGCATCACATATAGCATGTATTAATACGTCCGCATCCGAGTGTCCAACTGATCCTTTGTTATGATTAAGCTTTATGCCTCCCAGCCAAAACGCTTTTCCATCCTGCAATTGATGGACGTCATATCCAAAACCAATTCTCATTTTGTTTATTTAATTTGCACGAATATACGAATAGCGAAAAAATTAGGAAAAGAAAGGGCAGAGAAATTAACTAATGTACAGCAGGCGCAGACACTTCTTCGTTTTGAGATTTGAACGCCTCGAATACGAAAGTGAAGATGTATTGTAGTGTGAAGCGGGTTACACCGGCTGGCAGGAATAATACCGATATTGATTGGAAAAAATATAAATCAAATTGGTATAAGGTATGCGAAGCCGAGTTCGAGTAGATTATAATTTTAAAAAATAAAAATACCTGACTTGAAAATTCAGGAAAACGAAAAAAGCCCGTAATCTATTTGACTACGGGCTTTTTTGTTGTGGGAGCACATGGATTCGAACCAAGGACCCTCTGCTTGTAAGGCAGATGCTCTAAACCAGCTGAGCTATGCTCCCATTATTAATGAACGGGCTGCAAATATATATACTTTGTTGATATGAGCAAAATCTAAATACAAAGCCTTTCAAGTGTCAGGTCGTGAATTTATACAAGAGCACTGTTTTAGTACCTTTTATCGAATATCCATTCAGCCATTATTTATACCATTGGTAATTAAAGCCTTGATTCTACACCGGTAATTTCCGATATTTCCAAAGTGAACTTTTTTATTGAAAAGCGATTAACCATTCTTTTTTTTATTACAGGATTGCAATTGCTTGCCATTCATGTGTCGGCGCAAGTGCTGAAAAAAAACTTGAATGCTGTTCGGACAGACGAACGGATTATTATTGATGGAAAACTCTCTGAGGACCTATGGCACACTGCCGGCAAAGCAACCGACTTTATACAATTTATTCCTAACCCTGGCAGTAACTCAAGGCAAAAAACCGAAGTAGCTGTTCTGTACGACAATGATGCTGTTTACATTGGAGCAATGCTGTACGATACTCCTGACAGTATTTTGAGGCAGCTTAGTGCGCGCGATGAATACGAAACAAATACAGATGCTTTCGGAATTATAATTGATACGTATTTCGACAAACAAAATGCGTATTCGTTTTTTGTAACTGCTGCAGGCGTACAAGCCGATGCCAAGGCTAAATTAGATGATTTTGACATGACATGGAATGCTGCGTGGTATTCGGCAACCACTATAAGCAACAAGGGTTGGAGTATAGAAATGAAAATACCCTATTCAGCGATTCGTTTTTCAAAATTGTCCGAACAAAAATGGGGAATAAACTTCATGCGTATCATACGCCGACATCGTGAACGATCCTACTGGAACGATGTGAAACCACAAACGCAAGGCATCGTAAATCAATCGGGTATGTTAACCGGAATTATTGATATCAAATCTCCTATTCGCCTCGCATTTTTACCTTACGTTTCGGGTTATGGAGAAAATTACAACGGAGCAAATGCTAATTCCTACAATGGTGGGGTGGATATAAAATACGGCTTGAGTAAAAGTTTTACTCTCGACATGACTCTTGTGCCCGATTTCGGACAAACCCGATTTGACAATAAGGTACTTAATCTTTCGCCCATTGAAGTACGCTATAATGAACGTAGGTATTTTTTTACCGAAGGAACGGATTTGTTTAACAAAAATGATTTGTTTTACACGCGACGAGTGGGGATGCCTGTAAATTATAATAAAGTTGTAACAAACCTCGACTCGAACGAGATTATTAAAAGTAACCCCGCTACAACTAAATTATATAACGCCACAAAAATATCAGGGCGTACAAAAGGCAATTTAGGTATTGGTTTTTTTAACGCGACTTCTACTCCCGCTAATGCAATCATAATAGATACGCTGACCTCGAAAGAGCGCAGCCTGTTAACTGCGCCGCTAACTAATTATAATGTAATGGTATTTGATCAGGCTATAAAAAATAATTCGTACATAAGTTTTATCAACACCAATGTGTATAGACAAGTGGGTAGTTATAATGCAAATGCAAGTGCCTTGTTGTTTAAGTTTGCCAACAAATCAAATCAATATGCCGTTGATGGTTCGGTAGATATGACCCGTTTGTATTACACATCCAGTCCTTATGTCGGGTTCAGGTATTTTTTTAGGCTAGCTAAAATAAGCGGCAATTACTTATGCGAACTAAAAACAAAATCTATAAGCGATAAATTTAACCCGAACGACTTAGGTTATTTAGATAGAAACAATATCAGCTATTACATAGTTAACCAAGAGTATAATACGTATGTTCCTTTTTGGAAAATATACAAGTTTCATGTTGATTTGGGCATTGATTATTATCGGGTGTTTAATCCCAATGTATTTCAGCGTTTTAATATAGATGGTTCAGCATTTGTTCTGTCGAAAGGTTTTAATATGTTTGGCATTTACTGGGGCTTTCAGCCTTTTCAAATAAATGATTATTACGAGCCCCGAACGGCAGGACGCTTTTATCTTTACCCGGAAAATTATTCGTTAAGCGCATATATTTCGACCGACTACAGAAAAAAACTTGCACTCGATGTTGAGGTCAGCGGCCAATGGTTTAATGAAAGAAACCGGAATACATCGTTTATTTCTTTCGCACCACGCTATCGTTTCAGCAATAGATTCAGTGTTATTTATTCAATTGACAACGAGTATAAAACCGACGATGTTGGCTTTGTTGCGAATGTAAATGATTCGATTTATTTGGGTGTGCGTAATTTAAATACCGTAACTAATTCGCTGCAGGCTTCGTATATTTTTACCAATCGAATGTCGTTGAAACTTGATGCACGCCATTATTGGTCGCAGGCAATTTATTCCAATTATGTTTTCTTGAATAATGAAGGTGGCCAACAAAAAACTTCTTACAGCACTAATCACAATATTAATTTCAACACGTTTAATATATTTCTGAGTTTTGTGTGGCAGTTCAGACCTGGCAGCGAGATGAGCGTGGTTTATCAAAACAATATTTATTCCGGAACCGATAAAATCATTTACAACTATTCGAACAATTTCGATAATATGTTCCGCTCACCACAAAGCAACAGCCTGTCTGTAAAAATTGTTTATTTTCTCGACTATCTCACTTTGGCTCGCGGGCTTGTGCAGTAGCCGACTTCAAAGCGACTACCTGTTCTGAGCGATGAAGTTAAAAAAGAACTGAAGTTTCCGGCTTGAAAAAAATGCGGGCAAAGCCCAACCTTAAAAAATATTCGAGCCCGTTTGCACCGAGCCGGCTATTGGGCAAACCCGTTGTAGGGGCTGCCGCATTTTTTAGTCGTCCTCGACTGTGTCCTCATAGTTGAATTCAACTTTACCTTGAGTTACAATTTCGTCCAGTATTTTGTCGAGGTAGTCCTGCTTAGTCGCTGCATTAAATCTGTCTGCAAGTGTCGGGATATTTATTACTTCCTCAATGCAGTCCATGTATTTGTCCACGATTGCTTTAATGGAATATGTCTTGCTGGCGTTGTTACGGATTTTTTTCAAAAGGTCTTTGGTCGGCTCGGTAGATTTTATTACAAATGTTATTGGGTACTTTTGAATTTTGTCAATGTCCAGAAAATATTTTTTGAAGTCCAATGTTTCTGTTACCTGAAAAAATCTGCCGAGTGGTTTCATTACAAAATCAATTCCTCCGTCATTCGCATTTGTCCTGCCTGTCTTGTAGAGTTTAAGATTTTCTGTATTGAGTTTTTCCATTTCAAATCCCCAAATAATTGTCTGGTCGTGATAAAAATATTTGAGAATGGAATAACTTACAATTTCAAAAAACCGTGCGTCAACATTTGGAGCAAGTAGTCCAATAATAAAATCTTCAACTTTTTTCGGTGTCGTTTTTCCGATTGTTTGAAGTTCAACGCACGATTTTACAAAACGCTGAAAAGCGTCTTGTTTCGTTTTCATATAACCGTCAATAATTTCGACGATACACTTTGCGATATTAAAGTTGGCTTTACCAACTTTAACTTTCAAAAGATTTTCATTTATCCAATAGCGATTTGTTTCAAGGTTGCGAAGAATTGGGATGAACTCCGAACTCGGAAAATATTTTTGAAACTCGGAATTCATCCGATTGTTCAATGCATGGTTTTGTAGTTTCCTCCCGAATGGCAGCTCCCTTTGTCTTGCAAAAAGCTTGTTGAATAAAGCACCTTTATATTTTGAGTAACCGCCTTTCTTATCATAACCATTGGCGATATAATCTTCTATGATTACATAAATGGCATAAAGATTTGCGAAACTTGAACGGGCTTTTGAACCCTTGTTAGCAGAACGAGTTTTCTCGTTGATATATTGAATGAGTTGGCTCTTATCAAAAACATCGTCAGCGCTTTTGCCGAAGCGCTTTTTTAAAATAGCTTTAATGTTTGCTGTGAATATATTTTCCATGTGGCTCTTCAAATAATTTTAGGTTGGTCGCAGTCTCCAACTTTTCGGTTTCAAAAGTGCGGATTTCCTTTTGCAGTATTTCGCCTTTGAACTCTTTGGCTAAATGCAATCTCCGCAAGCCGATTTTTACATACTCGTCTTGTAACTCTATGCCAATGGAATTTCTACCTAATTCTTTTGCGACAAAGCAAGTTGTGAATGTTCCTGAAAATGGGTCAAGGACTAAATCGCCCTCGTTTGAACTTGCTCTGATAATTCTTTCAAGTAGTGCAATTGGTTTTTGTGTTGGGTGATTTTCGTATTCGTCCATGCGGTAACGCACTCTTGCAAACTCCCAAACATTACCGGGAACTTTTTCAGAATTGTAAACTGTCGGAACGGCTTTGCGATAATCAATGAGTTTGCGTTTTGATCCTGTTTTTGCTTCAACCAAAATGTCGTCAGCGTTGAAAGTGTAATTGTCTTTGTCCTTAACGCAAAACAAAATCGGCTCATACATTGAGCCATAATATTTTTTTGCCTGAACTCCCGAACTGTCATAAGACCATACGATACGAGATAGAATGTCAAGTTTTTTGCGCAAGTAAATGTCAAAGAATGGCATAAACTGAGTTGCGGTCATTACATAAAAACTGCCTGTCGGACTGAGTTTTTGAACGCAGAGGTCAAGCCATTTGTAACACCAATTCAAATATTCTTCCTCTGTCGCCCATTTGTCCTTGTGTCCGTTGAAGTTTTTGCCAATGTTATAAGGTGGGTCTGCGAAAATTAAAGCCACAGAATTGTCTGGAACTTGTGATAATGCGTGTAAAGCATCTCCGTGAATAATTTTATGTCTGTCGTTGCCGAATATTTCCATTGTCTGTCCGTGTTCGTTGCGGTAAATTTAGGAAGAAAACATGACTATTTATCCCAAAGTCCCCCCGACTTGTTCACAATCCCTTGTCGCCTGTCTGCACGAAAGTTTGTCGTTTAGAACGGTGCCTAGCGGTTACTCCTAATGGCTAAATTATGGGAGAATAAAAATAGAGAATAGAACACACGTAATTATGGAAGACCGCCGTGTTGCCAACAGAATCCGTTTGCACTAAACGTTCGTTTTTTACAGCGACCGTTTTTATCGCTAAACTTGCAACGAACCGAACCGTCTCTGTCTTTTTCGCCTACAACCGGTTTTTGTTTTTCCGCTGCTTTATTTGGATTTGCCCTTTCAGTGGATGTTTCAGCAGATTTTGCTTTTGTTTTTTTATGTGCTGCTATCGCTTTCTCTTTTTTTGTTTCGGACGAGGCAACAGACGCATCCGTTTCGTTTTTTTCCGAAGCCGATTTTAAATTTTCAATTTCGTGCGTCAAGCTGTCAACCTTGGCTTGTAACTCCTCGCAAGCTCCGCCGCCTTGAATAGTTGCAGCATTACCCGACCCTCCCGAATCGGATGAAGTAGTTTCATTTTCTTTTTGAGGAGAAGCGCAAGCAATAATAGCTGCTGCAAATAAAAATAGAATGTTTTTTTTCATAGCACCTTGTTTTTAATACGTTTTAAAACTACTGAATAAAAACAGTTAAGAACATGAATGTTATTCACATATTATCAAACAACTTCGGCTACAACAAAGGTGCTTCCGCCAACAAAAATCAAGTCAGCAGATGAAGCAATTTTTCGAGCTGAGTTTAAAGCCAATTTTACAGAAGAAAATGAGTTGCCCCGCAGGCCTACTTGTAAAGCCTGTTGCCGTAATTGTTCCTCATCGAGCCCTCGCGGAAGATTTGGTTTGCAAAAATAATACAAGGCATTTTTTGGCAGCAGCTTTACTATTCTCGAAATGTCTTTATCGTTAACCATCCCCAACACAAAATGTAATTTATGGTGCGGTGTTAATTTGATTTGCTCAAGCACTTGTTTTATTCCGGCTTCATTGTGACCGGTATCGGCAATAATAAAAGGCTTTTTGCCAAGCAGTTGCCAGCGACCCATCAAATTCAAGTTTGTCAGCTTAATAGTTGAAACGTTGATTTTAAAATCTAAAATCTGATTTAATAGTTCAATTACCATCAAGGCTGTAGCAATATTTTTATGCTGATAAATTCCCGATAATTCTGAGTACAAATTTTTTTTAATCAATTCCGACTTGCGATAGACATCTGCTTTAAGATAAATACCTCCCTTTTTATTCTCGCGAACACAGTTTTTAAGTGAATAGTATTTATCGGCAAAATAAATTTTCGACTTACATTCTTTTGCTTTACGGGAAAACACTTCTTTCACTTCTTTTTGCGATTCGCCTATAATTACAGGCACGCCGGGTTTAATAATACCGGCCTTTTCGGCAGCAATTTTTTTTAATGTATTACCCAGTAAATGCCGGTGGTCGAAACTGATGTTGGTAATTACCGACAGTAAAGGAGTAATAATGTTTGTAGAATCGAGCCGCCCGCCCAACCCAACTTCTATTATGGCAATATCAACTTTTTGTTTGGCAAAATAATCGAATGCAAGACCCACAGTCATTTCAAAAAAGGAGGGTTGTATTTGTTCAAATTTATTTCTGTGCTTTTGTATAAAACTAACCACCGTGTTTTTGGAAATCATTTTTCCGTTTATACGTATTCGCTCCCGAAAATCTTTCAGATGAGGAGAAGTGTACAAGCCGACTTTGTAACCGGCATTTTGTAAAATGGCAGCCAGCATGTGCGAGGTAGATCCTTTACCGTTTGTGCCGGCCACATGAACCGATTTAAATTTATGCTGAGGGTTATTCAGCAGCTTGCTAATGGCGATTGTGTTATCGAGATTAGCTTTGTACGCAGCGCTGCCTATGCGGTGAAACATGGGCAAGGCAGCGTACATATATTGAAGTGTTTGAGAATAGCTCACACAATAAAGGTAAATACTTTGCACATATACTTATTTGGATAAACTACTTTCTGTTTTTGCTAAAAAAAATTAGAGAAGAATTTTAATCCAACCTGAACACAAAGGTATAGGTTCCCTTTTGCTCTTTTATTCCTTCGGGACTGGCATTGAACTTAGCTGTTTTTGCAGCCTGACGGGCTAGCGTGTACAAATATGCACTAGTGGTTGTGGAGCCTCGTTGACCCGGAACGGCGTCAATTACTTTTCCGTTTTCATCAACAATAATTTCAACCACAACTACTCCTTCTTCCTGCGAATTATCGAGTAGCTGAGGTCGCTCAAGCAATTTCCTTCCTCGTAACGAATAGCCATTCCCTGTGCCGGGTCCAAAATTATTTCCTTCGCCTGTTCCGTCTCCGTGTCCTTTACCTGAACCATCTCCATCATTCGCCTTACCTGTACCATCCGAATTGTTGGAGTTGCCGCTAGATTTTTTCAATTTGTCTTTCACATTGGCTATTAGTGCCATTAGTTCCTCGCTCGGTTGCGGGGCTTCCTGTGCCTGCGATTTCACCTCAACTTTTTTCTCTTTCTTTTTTTCCTTTTTGTTTTCTTTTACGGTTAGCTCACTTTCCTCAACTGTAGTTGAAAAAATATCTTCGGTGCTGCCGGATGTGTTGTAGGTAGATTGAACCGAACTTGTAAGTGTTGGATTGCCGCTTCCTTCGGCTCCATCTTCTCCGCCACCTCCCTCAAAATCTATATCTACCAATTGTACAATACTTGGCGGGTAGGGGGGAATAGGTGTTTTAAATGTGAAAAAAATAAAAAATAAAAAAAGCAAAACAAATACCAATACGGAAAGAGTAAAGGATATTGCTTTATCTCTCCTGCTTTCCGCTATGTTTGCCGTGGTCATGGTTTGATTGTTGCGTGTTGATGAAATTATTTTTTGGCAACAGGCAGCTACTTTACCGTAGGAGATTTTGTTTTGAGTACCATTTTTACTCCAAGCTTATCGCCAATTTGCAAAACATCTACCATATCCTGCACGGTAAGCGAGTTGTCAATACGTAACACAACTTTTTTTTCACCCGTTTTATTTACTTCGGTGGCAATGGCCGACTCCAATACTGTAAACGGACATTCAACTCCGTTAACAGCAAAATGTCCGTCTTTACCTGCCTCTACAACTATTTTGGGTTTGTTTTCCAACGAAGTTCCTTTTCGTGTACTGGGTAAGGTTAGCTTAATTACACTTGGACTAACTAACGTTGAAACAATTAAAAAAAACAGCAGCAGAAAGAACATGATGTCGTTGAGCGACTCTGTGCTTACTTCTGCTTCTTCCTTATGCCGGCGCCGCAAGTTCATTTATTTCGAAGGTTCGTTTAAAATATCAAGCAGTTCGGCTGCACTTGATTCCATTCTGTGAATAATTTTTTCAATTACTATGTTGAGTATGTGATAGCTTGCAAATGCAATTATTCCTACTATTAATCCGCCGGCACTGGTTATCATTTTTTCGTACAAGCCTGCCGAAATGGTATCAATTTTAATATCGCCGCCGGCCAACGAAATATCATAAAATATTTTTACAACACCCACAATAGTACCAACAAACCCAAACATTGGTGCAATGCGTCCAATAATGTTCAGCACAATCATATTTTTTTCAACCTTGTAAAGCTCTGCACGACCGGCATCTTCCATTGCCAGTTTTATTTCGCTTACCGGTTTACCTATTCGGCTCAGTCCCTTTCCAACTACGGCTGCTTGTGGCGAAGTGCTTCCTTTGCATAGCGTAAGAGCGGCGTTCATATTACCATTTACAATAAAGTCTTTAATCGTGTTCATGAAATTTTTATCGGTGCGAGATGCTTTAGACAAGGCGATTACTCGCTCAATAAGTACATATATGGCAATGAACAATAAAATACCAATAGGAATCATAATGTAGCCACCCTTCACAATCAAATCGAATAACGATAAAGAGTCTTCAACTTTTACGGGTTCGATGACCGAAGCGGGCAGCGCCGGAGTTTGTACTGCAGATTTATTCAGTGTGTCAGTAACTGCAGCGGCAGTTGTGGCGGTTATTTGCAGAAGGTTGAAACTTAGCATAGTTGTATAATTGTTTTTAACCCTGCTAAGTTAAACGCTAACAAAAGGCGAATAGTACTTCGCGTTTTGAACTTATAAACAAGAATATGTTAGCGGCTAAGCATTTTCGATGCAGTGAATTAAAGAATGAATCACCTTTATGTGAATTTCTTGTGCACGGTCGGCGTATTTTGAATGTGGAGCCCGAATCTCAATATCGCATAGCGATGCCATTTGCCCTCCGTCTTTTCCGGTTAAGCCAATTATTTTCATTCCTTTACTTTTGGCCGATTGAATGGCATTAATTACGTTAATCGAATTTCCGCTTGTACTTATAGCCAACAAAACATCGCCTTTGTTGCCCAAAGCTTCAATGTATCTCGAAAAAATTTTATCGTATCCATAATCATTTCCCACACACGAAATATGGGAAGCGTCGGCTATTGCCAAAGCAGGAAATGCTTTTCTATCGTCGCGAAACCGCCCGCTTAACTCTTCGGCAAAATGCATGGCATCGCACATGGAGCCTCCATTACCGCACGCTATAACTTTGTTGCCCGACTTAAACGCATCAGTAATAACATTGGCGGCATTTTGAATATGCGTAAAATTTTTCTCGTCGCCTATAAATTTATTGAGCACATCTTGCGCTTCTTTAAAATTTTGCCGGATGATATTGTTCATGTTTTAATTTGAAAGTTAGTTTTTATTGTTACCTACTATACATTTTTCATCAAAATTAATTTTTCAGATTCTCTAAATACAATCACTCAAAAGAATATCGGAAAATTATTTCGATTGCTGATCGAGTTGTTGCTGCAAACGGTTGTTGTCAAATCGGCGGGAGCGAAGCACATTAGCATATCTCCAACCCCGCTTAATTTTATATTGCTCGTACGACTTTTGCGCCCAATCTATGGCGGCATCCAAATCGCCATTTATTTCATTAATAATAGCCATATTGTAATAGGCTCTTCCTTGTATTTTCCGATTACTATTAGTGGTTTCCTGTTTCCAAATTTCGCCGGCACCGCTCCAATTACCTGTGCGCGACATACGTTTGGCCATTCTTAAATTTTGGTTTCCGTTAATATAATATTGGCGCGACACCCTAATATTATATTGGAGTATGCGTTGTGCATAAACCTGTCCGGCTTTATAACCGGTTTGCTTAACGGCCTCTTTGCGTTCGAGGAGAGATGCCGCCGCTGCCGCCGGATTAATACCGCTGCCGCCAAAGGTGAGGCTTTCAGAAATTGTGTATTGATCGAGTACAATTCGACCCTTGGGATCATATATTCTCCAACCTGTTTTTACTGTTGTAACCATGCTTGCATTGTGTATTAACGCAGGAACGGAGCCAACAGGAGTAGTTGCGTTTACCGGCGCAACCGAATAACTTATTTTAGAATCGGTATCGAACATTTCCAAAGCAAAAACCGCATCCACATTGTTTGTACGACAAATGTTTTCTACTACATCCCACGAAAGTGGAGCAGGAAAAATACCCGCTCCGGTTGTGCGTAAATTAATAGTGTCTAAAAAAATAACATTGTCGAATCGGCTATTCTGCATTAATGCGTCTTTTACTCCGCGTATAGCTTCTTTTCCTCCTTCAATATCCAACTTTGGGCCTTCCGCAGAAAGTATTTGATCGAGCTTATTTAATATGTTCTTATTCGTTTCGGGCACGCTTCGGTTAACGATACCTACCCGTTTAATATAGCCTGGCGCACTTACCGGGGCGGGTTCGGTAACAGTTATGTAAACTAAATTTGTTTTACACGAAAAAAACAAACTCGCGAATAGAACAGGTATGAAAAATGATTTTGCTCGGCTGAGCCAATCCGAATTATGAGATAGCTGTTTCATTTAAGTTTCATGGTATAATAGTTTCTTTGCAAAACTAAAAATAACTGTAATTTCGGGAATTACATTACTTGGTTACCCAAAATTATGCCACGATTAAAAACATATTTTTTAAGTGCGACATTTCTGTGGAGTTTTTACTGTTTTCCACAAACTGCCGACGACCAAGACAGTGTAAGTGCTCCACCAAAATCGCTAAAAGGGTTTCATGCAGGGCTTTTTGTAGGGAGCTACTTTGCTAATAAATACACCGCCCGTTTGTACGACGGATATGGCTACGATTACAACAGTAACAAAAATGATTTTGCCAACAGTTGGATGAACCGCAAAATAAATTATGAGTACGGAGGCGGAAACGGCCAACCCGACCGTATTGCAACGGCATTAAATGTAAATCATGGCAGTTGGAGTTTCAGCGAGAGCGATATGCCTATTAATCTGAAGTACAATATTGCCATACTGCTTGGCGCAAACACGCGCTATTGTTTTAATAATCTCAACGCAATTGTTTTTAATGTGTATGCTTCTAAGCTGACAGTTAGCGGAAATTTTACGATAACTTTAAACACTGCACAGGTTAATACAACTATGCCGGGCTATACCAATACAAAAACTTTTTCTATAATGGGTAACGAGCAACGTTTACTATTTCAAGCCGGGTATCAACGTATTATAGGCGATGAAGACAGCCCCTTGAATTGCTTTGTCGAAATTGGTCCGAGCCTATCTATGGCAAAGTTCGATAAAAACCAAATCCTCATTAACACGCTTCAAATTGATATTACTACTCAATACAACCCAATAGGATATGTTACCTACCGTGCTAAAAATCTTACCGGAGTTGGCTTTGGAGTGTTTGGTGGTTTAGGTATAAATTTAAATGCTAATGCAAAATGGACATTACAACTGCTCTACACACCTTCGTACGATAAAATAAACATTGGTGCTGATGCTAAATCTACATTGCAACACGCTGCAGGACTGAGAGCATATTATAATTTTTAGTTTATTAAAACAGAATGGCGATTGCAGCATACTTATCAAATGAATTAACAACCCGAAACAAATAAAAAATTAATGTTTAACTAAACTAATATTCGAGTGAAAATTAATGTAGAAGGAATTAAACTATATGCCTACCATGGTTGCTTGGAACAAGAGGCGCGTGAAGGCGGGCATTACATTGTAGATGTAATGATTGATACCGATTTTAGTGAAGCCGCTAAAACCGACGACCTAAGCAAAACCATTGACTACTGTGAGGTGTACAGCATAGTTGAAGCTGAAATGGCCATACGCTCGAAACTTATTGAGCAAGTGGCACAACGTATTATCGATAAGCTTAAAATGCAATTTAAAACGCTGAAAAGTGCTGAGGTGAAGCTTACCAAGTTAAAGCCGCCCATTAATGGCAATGTAGATAAGGTAAGCGTGGTTGTTTATTGCTGAACACTACTTGCATAAAACCGTTAATTTTTCATCCGTTCTAATTTTTCGATATGTAGAAGAGTTATTGTACTTCCTTTTATTTCTATTAGTTTCTCTTCTTTAAAATCGGATAACATTCTGATGGCTGTTTCGGTAGAAGTACCGGCCATGTTAGCCACGTCTTCACGCGATATGGCCATTTTGAAATTATCATCTCCGGCTGTGTACCTTTTTTGAAGTGTTGTTAACGCTTCAGCCACCCTTTTCCGAACCGAATTATAGGCTAATTTAAGCAGTTGGTTTTCTTTTTCAATCAAGTCGTTTGCCAAAAGTTTTATAAAGCGTTTGGCGACTTCGGTATTTTTAAAAATAAGTGAATAAAAATCTTCTTTAGGAATAATATTTACTTCTGCGTCTTCCAAAACTGCGGTCGATTCATTATACGTACGCTCCTCCAACAAGTCAGCATATCCAAAAAAATCTCCTTCTTTATACAGCGAGGTTATCAGCTCTTTGCCGTCGTCGTTAGTTTTGAAGGCTTTTACCTTGCCTTTAACAACAAGGTAAACCCCGCTTGGGTAGCCTGCTTCGCTATAAATTACATCTTTCTTTTTGTATTTGTATATTTTTTTCCCATCGGTAATTTTTTTAAGATCGTTCAACGATTTTATTTCATCCAAAAAATCATACACCCCTTGAACTCCCTTCGAATATTCAGATTTTATAATTTCCGATTTTTTTAATCTGCTCTCTACTGCTTTCAACAGCTCTAAGTCGTCAAACGGTTTGGTAACGTAATCGTCGGCGCCCATCTCCATTCCTTTGCGAAGGTCGCTGCGTTCGGTTTTGGCAGTTAGAAATACAAATGGAATGGCAACAGTGTTGCTGTTTTTACTAAGCATGTGTAAAACACCATACCCATCAAGCTCCGGCATCATAATATCGCAAATAATTAAATCGGGTATTTCTTTTTGTGCAAGGTCAACTCCAATCTTTCCATTTTTTGCAGTAATAACAGTATAGCCGGCCAATTCTAATATTTCGGCCGTATTTTCACGCATATCATTATTGTCTTCAATAAGGAGAATTTTTTTCATAAGTATATTTTTAATTTTTAGGCAAAGTTATTGTAAATGTGGTTCCTTCGTTGAGTTTGCTTTCTACTCCTATTTCTCCATTCATCAGCTCAACGTATTTCGAAATAATATTTAATCCCAAGCCCGTACCTTGTATATTAAATGCGTTTTTAGCTCTGAAAAAACGTTCGAATAAATGCTCTTTATCTGCTTCGGAAATACCGATTCCTTTATCGCGAACAAGTATGCGGATTGATTTTTTGTCGATGTTTGTTTCTACGTCAATCACTTGTCCTTCGTCCGAAAATTTTATAGCGTTGGAAATAAGATTGAAGAAAATATTTTTTATCAATTTTTTGTCAAGGGTTACACCGGTGCTTTCGCTCAGGTGAATATAATCGATTACTTGATCGGGCTTTACAATCGCAGTCATTTCCTGTACCAGCTCTTCGGTAAAACGTTTCAAATCGAATTGCTCAGGACTGTTTGTAATTTTTCCTTCTTCGAGTTTGCTGAGCGATAGGAAGTCGTTTAAAATATCGGTCATGTTATTCACGGCCGACTTAATGCGAGCAATGTGTTTGATTCGTTTTTCGTTGTCGTTTTTCTCTATATACTTACTGACCAATGATAACGACGACAGAATGGTGGCAAGAGGTGTTCTGAACTCGTGAGAGGCCATCGACACAAATCTCGACTTCATATCGTTAAGTTCTCTTTCTTTATCGAGCGCTTTTTTAAGTTCGTTTTTTGTCTGCTCCAACTCTGTTACTGCCTCTTCAAGTATAAGTGTGCGATCATGCACCTGCTTTTCAAGTTCAATAGAGTGATTTTTTATACGCTCTTGATTTTTTTTTCGCTCCGATATGTCGATAATAAATGCGATTACAAAATGTTCGTTGTTATTTACATACGGGCTTAGGCTCACTTCAACAGGCAGTTCGGTATTGTCTTTTCGTTTGCCGTACAATTCTATACCTGCGCCCATAGCGCGGGCATGTGGGTTATGGTTGTACGTGGTACGGTGTTTTAGATGGGCATCGGCGAGGCGCTTAGGAATAAGTGTTTCTATTTTTTTTCCAACCAATTCGCCTTTTTTGTAACCAAAGAGTCGCTCGGCACTTGGGTTGATTTTTATAATATCGCCCAATTTATTGGCAATGAGTATGCCTTCATTAGCGAACTCGAATAAGACTTCCAATCCTATAGCACTATTCATTTTCTTCGAATGGTTTAGAAGTATAAAAATACGAAGGATAAACTTATTGTGTTACTATTTCTTTCTTCACTCCAAACAGTAACAGGGCATTAAAAAAAGCGAAAAAAGTAAGACCCGGTTGCGTTTCGAGGGTATCTTCATTCAAAAACGAAAGAATAGCAATTAAAAAAAAAGTGAAGTACAAATAATTATTCCACAACCTGTAACGAACAAAAGGATACATCAGCACTATAATAAACCAAATAAACCCTAGAGTTCCAAAGGCAACAGCTATGGAGAGGTATTGGTTGTGCGAGCGCAGGCGGTGTTCGGTATCGAGCGGTGATTTAATTTCATTGTAAGCTGAAGCATATTCGTTTTTGATATCGCCGGTGCCAACGCCTATCAACGGATGCTTTTTAAAAATGTGCCAACCTGCCTTCCAAAATTCAATTCGCTGCGCTACCGAGTGCCCGTTCATATCTCGTCCCATTTTATAATCTTGTAACTCCCAAAGCGTTTCCATTATACGCATTGTTATCTTAGACTTTCCAACATAATTAATATTTGCAATTCCATTTTCAATTTGCTTAATTTCATAATCACTCAGCGAAGCCACGGCAAGCGAATCTTTACGCCAGCCCTTTGAGCTTAGGTAACGAATCAACGTAAACTTTATATCATCGCCCCTTTTATTTTTTTCAGATATTTTTATTGACGAACGCGCATCCCATGCTCTTTCAACTTCGGGCCAACACACATATATCCATAAGAGGTAGCCATTTTCGGTGTCTTTATTTAATTCGTAATAGGTATAAGGATTTCCATTTGCAGTTTTCTTTTCCAACTTCCAATAATCAACCTGTTGAATCGCTCCGTCGGTTTTTATTAATGGTTTTAAATAAAACACAGTGCCGGCAATAATTGTTGAAACAATTGTTAAAGCAAGCAACTTCTGCCAATTTTTGTTGGAAATAAGAAAGGTGCGTAATAACAAAACACATGCTGCAGCAACAAGTACAACAACACCTGTAAGCGAATCGAGTATAGTAAGGAAAACAACAAGCCATATAACGGCAATTACAAATAAAAATTTTCGTAGATGTTGAGGCTCGTTAAAAAAATAACCAACAATTATAAAAATAGAAATACATATAAGTAAGCTGAAACGGATATGAGAAATAAAAATAGAAATATCGCGCATGTCGGTTACCGGTGTTTTAACAGGAACTATTCCATCGTACACACCCATACTGATAAATGTGCCGGTTACTACCGATGCAACAAAAATAGCCATGAGCCAATCGAATACTTGCTTTGTAAGTGGCTCGGATGTGGAGATGAGTACAGCAAGAATTAATATCGGAGCTTTTATGCGTAAATCATTTAATGCGTATTCAAAATCACTTGTATAAATAAGCCCGAGCGCATGAAGCAACAATAATGAGCTGATGAGTACGGCAGTTTTGTTTTTCCAAAATTGTTTGAACTTTTCAATAACATTTCCTTCTATAAACCAGTTGGCAGCCATAATGATTTGCCCTATGCTCATTAAAAACTCCGAGAGAGGCATGCCTACGGCAATTACCGATAAGCTGAAAAAATAAATCCATTTATGAATTTGCGGGCGGGAAACTTGCATACGCTTTATTAACGGCATAAAGATACACTAATTGTGCCGCAAGAAAATGAGATTAGTGGCTTGGTCCGATAAATAACTCTGTTGAAACACCTGTGATACCTATGGTATTGCAAACACAAATGAATAACATGGGTATTTCCTGTCTGCCGACAGGCAGGCATCCGACAAGCAGAAACTTGAAAAAACATAAGCCTCCGCCCGGTCAGCAAATGGCAATGAAATTTTAGATGGGAGGTCACTTTTGTACAGAATCAAAGGTTATTTTTACAAATTAATTTTAGTAGGACAATAGTGGAAAAATATATACGGATGAAAGGGAAACTTTTACTTCCATCCTTGTTCTTACTTTTTATTAGCTCAACACTATGTTATTCGCAGTTAAATAGAGCGTATTACAATTTTATTGAACAAAAAGCATTGATAGATAAAGCCGATTCACTTCCGGAAGATAAAGCAGTAGAATCCATTGCGCTATATGAAAAAGCCAATCTGTTAAGCCCCTTAGACGACTGGGGCAGATTCACATTAGCCTACTTATATACACTAACTAAAAATAAGGAAGAAGCATTTAAAAACCTTCGTATGTTGATTGGGTCAAGTAAATTTTATTTCTGCAACATCGACACTACAGAATACTGTCTTTTAAATGATATTTTAACTGAAAAAGTATTTGATTTTATACATGACGATCCGCAGTGGGACAAAACAATTGAAATGATTAAAAAAGAAGCCGAAAAGGATTATGATAAATTAAACAAAGTAATTGTAAAGGAGCTGAAAGAAATGTGTGTGAATGATCAAAAATACAGAATAGCTATGCTTAAAGAGTGGAATAAGAAGGGCTCGCAACACAAAATAGATTCTTTATTTAAACTTCAGAACAAGTTAGACTCGGCCAACTTTAAACGACTTAAAGAAATTACACAACAATATGGATGGCCGGGGTATAAAAATTTTGGAAGATATTCGGAAATACTTGTAGCACACAATACAGACTATAATTTTTACCTCCCACTAATGATTAATGCAGCAAAAAACAATGATTTGGAGTGGGTTCATGTTTATAATTATATCAACCGAATGACCTCCGACGAACTGCTTTTGGGCAATAAATTTCCACTTGATGAAATACAGTTTAAAAATAATAGCTCCGAATTAATGCCCGACTCGAAGTATCAATTAGAAACGGTAACTAAAACCATTAAATACATCGAAAGTGTTATGTGTAAAGTTGAACTTAATTTTTCTTACAATAATAAAGCCGACTCAATACTATCTAAACAACGACTTTCCATAATTACCCAAGAACTTAAATCAAGAGGTGTTACTACTCCTATAATGCCCCCATTTCTTAGGACAGGAATAAAGGTAAGCTAAGTTTGTTTTTGTTGTTGTTCATTTTTCTTTTTTTGCTACTTTTTTTCTTTTT
>JADLGT010000326.1 GCA_020849195.1 Bacteroidia bacterium | reverse complement strand
TAATGCAACGCCGATAACAGTAACGAGCAAACCTGCACGATTCCTGATTTTTGCTAAAGTACTCATTGGTTTATGGTATTAAAATTAAGGATGACAAAGATAAGATTCTTAGGTTAATATAAAACTTTGGATTCAAAATGCTTGGCATTGGGTTAGTAGGTAATCGCCTGCTGCTCAATATTTACGGGTAATTGCCGGAATTGGTATTGCTGGTTTCGCAACTGTGGTTCAAAACCGGCTTCACGTATGGCGTCCTGTATGCCTTGCGAGGTAAAGCGGTGGGGCGCCCCTGCTACCGAAACCACATTTTCTTCAATCATTATAGAGCCAAAATCATTGGCTCCTGCGTGGAGGCAAATTTGCGCTACCTGTTTGCCAACGGTAAGCCAGCTCGCCTGAATGTTTTTTATATTGGGCAACATAATTCGGCTCATGGCTATCATGCGTACATATTCGTCGCCGGTAACGTTGTTCTTAATTCCTTTGTGGCGTTTTAACAATGTGCCATCGTCTTGAAATGGCCACGGAATAAAAGCAATAAAACCTTTAGCATCTTTTGGTTTTTCATCTTGCACTTGCCGTATCCACACCAAATGTTCGAAACGCTCTTCAACAGTTTCAATGTGGCCGAACATCATGGTGGCCGATGTTGTTAAATTAAGTCTGTGTGCGGTGCGCATCACATCTAACCATTCGTGGCCTCCGCATTTTCCTTTAGAAATTAACCGACGAACACGATCATTAAGAATTTCGGCTCCTGCACCGGGCAACGAATCTAAGCCGGCATCTACTAAGGCTTTCAACACTTCAGCGTGTGTTGACTTTTCAAGTTTGGTTATGTGTGCTATTTCGGGAGGACCTAACGAATGTAACTTGAGCTGTGGGTATAAAGATTTTAATTGTTTAAACAGATCGACATAAAATTGTAAGCCTAAATTGGGGTGGTGCCCCCCTTGCAGCAACAGTTGTTCGCCTCCGTAACGAAATGTTTCCTCAATTTTTCGCTTGTAGGTTTCTATGTCGGTAATATATGATTCTTTATGTCCGGGTATTCGGTAAAAGTTACAGAACTTACAATTAGCAATACAAACGTTGGTGGTGTTTACATTGCGATCGATAATCCAAGTTACTTTATTGTTTGGCACTTGAATTTTTCTGAGTTCATGAGCAACAAACATTAGCTCGGCAGTTGAAGCATGACTGAAAAGAAATACCCCTTCGTCAATAGAAAGATGCTCAAATTTTAAAGCTTTATTTAAAAGTGAACTAACCTGCATGAAACGGACGGCTTGTTATAAACTTTATATTGTATGCTGTAAATGTAAATACATATTGACTAACTTCACAAAAAATAAAATGATTCTATTTCGCAGTAGTAAAAATTAATCACTCAAATATGTCAAATAAAATACGTGTCGGAATAAGTCAGGGTGATATAAACGGCATAGGCTTGGAAGTAATTATTAAAACTTTCTTCGATCCTGCCATGACGGAATTATGTACTCCTGTGCTGTTCAGTTCGCAAAAAACAGCATCGTATCATCGCAAAACATTAGGCATTGAAGATTTCAGCTTTAACAGTGTACGTGATATTGATCAGATTAATCCTAAAAAACCCAATCTTTTTAATTTATACGATGAAGAAGTAAGTATTGAATTGGGCAAGCCAACTGCCGGCAGCGGTAAGTACGCATTAAAATCGCTGGAATCAGCCTGCAAAGCACTTACAGATCAGAAAATAGATTTGCTTGTTACTGCACCTATTAACAAACACACTATTCAATCGCCCGAATTTCCGTTTAAAGGACACACCGAATACCTCGATAAAAAATTTGGCGGTGGTCGCGATGAAGCGCTTATGCTCATGGTATCCGATACACTTAAAATAGCGCTTGTTACAGGGCATATACCACTTGCAAAAGTGGCAGAAAATATTTCTACGGAAAAAATAGTTAAAAAAATACTAGCGCTTAATCGCACATTGATAGAAGATTTTGGCATTCGAAAGCCACGCATAGCAGTTCTTGGACTTAACCCCCATGCCGGCGATAGCGGAACCATTGGTAACGAAGACAATCAGCTGATTATGCCGGCTGTTAGTAAAGCGAAAGAAGAAAATATTTTGGTCTATGGCCCCTATCCGTCCGATGGCTTTTTTGGCAACTCAACTTATCTGCAGTTCGATGGCGTGTTGGCCATGTACCACGATCAGGGACTAATTCCATTTAAAACTATTGCATTTAATAATGGCGTAAATTATACTGCCGGCTTACCCATAATACGCACATCGCCCGACCATGGAACGGCTTACGAAATAGCCGGAAAAAACATGGCTTCCGAAGAATCGTTCCGTAAAGCCATTTATGTTGCCATCGATATTTTCAGAAAACGGAATGAATACAAACAAATTTCGTCGAATCCGCTCAAGTCAACCCCATTGCGAAAAGAATAAGTCCGTTCAACTATAAACGAGAAATTAAAATGCAAAAAAATAAAAATTACTCTTTTCCACAAAAAGCTGTATCACCTTTTTTCATACATAATTCTTTCATTTTATTTATGCTGTACTTTTTAGCTTCTTGCTCCTGCGAAAAATCGCCCTTAGCCGAATATGGCGAATCGTTTGAACAACTGATGCGAACCGACTCGGGCTTATTTCGAGGTATGGATTTGGGATTAACTAAAGAACAAATTAAAACCATAGAGCCGAATGGACTCAAGGAAGAAGACAATAACGATGGTGTAAATTACCTTTTCTACGAATTGAATCTCGACTCGGTAACAACCTACACCCTTGCATATTACCTTCCAAACAATAGACTTAACAGTATTGAAGCCGACATCTACTTGTTGAACGAACCCGAAGCTGCCGATCTGTTTGCTGTTTTTAAAAAATATTTTGAAAAAAAATATGGGCAGGCGCTGGTTGACGGCGATTTTTATTTTTGGACTGCCATTGGGCGAATGGGTAAAACCCGCATAGCATTAGCCGATGAAAGCCCTACGTACAAACGCGGTAAGTTAACACTTGTTATTCACGACGAACAGGATTAGCTGTATGTTGACAGCTTTCCGTTGTACAATATGAAAAAATTTATCGGCAGAAACCAAAATTATCTGTAGCTAAAAACTTAACTTTATGTTGATTGCTGTACTTAGATATGAATAACTTACTGCTTGAAATAAATAACCTTATTACCGAATTTCGAACCGAAGACGAAGTTGTATCGGCTGTAAATGATATTTCTTTTGTGCTTAACAAAGGCGAAACAGTAGGCATAGTGGGCGAATCGGGATCCGGAAAATCGGTTACTGCTTTATCGGTAATGCGTCTGATTGCCAGTCCGCCCGGAAAAATTACAAATGGAGAAATTATTTTTCACTCCAAAGAATCCGGGGCTATTGACTTGCTCAAACTTTCGGAAAAAGATATACGCAAATTCAGAGGGAATGAAATAGCCATGATTTTTCAGGAACCCATGACTTCGCTAAATCCCGTTTATACCTGCGGCAATCAAGTGGCAGAAGCCATTATGTTGCACCAAAAAATTTCGAAAGCAGAGGCAAAAGAAAAAACCATTAGTCTGTTCCGCGAAGTACAATTGCCAAGAGCGGAGTCGTTGTTCGACTCGTACCCCCATCAACTATCGGGCGGACAAAAACAGCGTGTTATGATTGCCATGGCAATGTCGTGTAATCCATCGGTACTTATTGCTGACGAGCCTACAACCGCTCTCGATGTTACGGTTCAGAAAACAATTCTTGAGTTGATGCAGAAATTGCAACAAACACACCACATGGGTATTTTATTTATTACTCACGATTTGGGTGTGATTGCCGAACTGGCCGACAAAATTGTAGTGATGTACAAAGGAAAAATTGTTGAACAGGGTCCTGTACGAACTATTTTTACTAACCCGCAACACCCTTACACAAAAGGACTTCTTGCTTGCCGCCCACCGCTTAACAAACGCTTGCATTGGCTTCCAACCGTATCGGATTTTATGAAGGTTGATGAAAATGGAATGCTTCAGGAAAGCCAACAATCCATCGAAGCTGTTACCGAAAAGCTTGTAATAACAACTGACGATCGCAAGCAGTTTCATTCGGCTATTTATGCACAAGAACCCTTGCTTCGTTTACAAAATATTAAAACATATTTCCCGATAAAGAACGGATTATTCGGGAAAGCAAGCTCGTATGTAAAAGCTGTTGACGATGTAAGCTTTGATGTTTATCCGGGCGAAACACTTGGCTTAGTAGGAGAATCGGGTTGCGGGAAAACTACTTTGGGTCGTACTATTTTACGCTTGATTGAACCCACTTCCGGTGAAATTATTTTCCGCGGAAAAAATATTACTCGATTGCCGGTAAACGAACTCCGATCTTTGCGAAAAGATATTCAAATCATCTTCCAAGACCCTTACTCATCGCTCAACCCGCGCATGACCATTGGCGAAGCAATTATGGAGCCCATGCAGGTACACAAATTATTACATAACAATAAAGCGCGAAAAGCGAAAGTGGTAGAACTGCTGAACAGGGTAAACATGAACGAGTCGCATTTTTACCGTTACCCTCACGAATTTTCAGGCGGGCAGCGCCAGCGTATTTGCATAGCCCGTGCACTTGCACTTAATCCTCAATTTATTATATGCGATGAGTCGGTGTCGGCGCTCGATGTTTCTGTGCAGGCACAAGTACTTAACTTACTTAACGAGTTGAAAAAAGAATTTTCGTTTTCGTATATCTTTATTTCACACGACTTGTCAGTGGTAAAATTTATGAGCGACCGTATTGTGGTAATGAATCATGGAAAAATTGCAGAGATAGGAGAGGCTGATGAGGTATGCCTAAATCCTAAAACACAATATACCCAAAATCTTATTCGTTCAATTCCAAGAGGCAGCATAGAAGACATTGACGCAGCTATTGAAAGAAAAAAAAATTGGTTGACTAAAGAAGATACTTCGGCTGATAATAGCCCTGCGAAAAACACACAGACCTAATATTGCCGTCTAATGAATTACGGTCGTACCCCTCAGCAAAAATATGTTTTCGCACTTTTAATTATTTTTTTTGTTTTCACCACCATTATAGCAGCTTTATCAACCGGCACTTACGAGAGTGGCGACAGCATACAACATTATTTAATTGCGCGTTATTCCTTTAATTATCCAAAACTATTTTTCGACCATTGGGGGAAACCCTTCTTTACCTTGCTTATAAGCCCATTTGCACAATTTGGGTTTTTAGGGGTGTGTATATTTAATATATTTTGTGCTACTCTAAGTGGATTCTTGGCTTTTAAAATTGCCGAAAAACTTGATCTGTCAAACCCTTGGATGGCTCCCGTTTTTATTTTATTTGCACCTATTTATTATGTAACACTCGTTTCGGCTTTAACTGAGCCGCTGTTCGCACTTATTATTTTAGCAGGACTATTTTTTTGTTTGCAAAATAAATTTGCTTTGTCAGGAATTATTGTCTCTTTTCTACCCTATGTACGTTCCGAAGGTTTTTTAATTCTTGTGCCATTTGCATTGGTGTTTATCTATAATAAAAAATATATTTCATGTCTGCTGATTTTCACCGGAACTTTATTGTATTCTGTTGCCGGATTAATTTATTATCACAATCTGTTTTGGATTTGGGCAGAGAATCCCTACAAAACTAACAGCGAAATTTATGGCAGCGGCAGCTTGTTTCATTTTGTAAATAAAAACGAATTTATTCT
>JADLGT010000325.1 GCA_020849195.1 Bacteroidia bacterium | reverse complement strand
GGTAACGGAATGAAAATAGCCGAGGTAATCGACAAAAGTCCATTAATACAGGCCACATCGCGAATCAAAACCGGAACCATCATTGAAAAAATTGATGGTGTAAGCATTACGTCCGAAACCAATATTTACAGTTTGCTTAACCGAAAAGCAGGCAAGCCGGTTTTACTTTCGTTGGTTGATGAAGCAACAAAAAAACAATGGGAAGAAACAGTTAAACCAATAAGCCTACGCGAACAAAACGAATTGCTTTACCAACGTTGGGTAAAGCTGCAACAAAAACTTACCGATAAATTATCGAATGGCAAACTTGGCTATATGCACGTAAAAGGAATGAACGACGAGAGTTATAGGGAGTTTTATGATCAAGTAATTGGAAAATACACCGACAAAAAAGCACTTATTGTTGACACGCGATTTAACGGAGGGGGATGGTTGCACGATGATTTAGTTACTTTTTTAAGCGGAAAAAAATATATTGAGTTTGTTCCGCGAGAGCATAAAATTGGTGTTGAGCCTCAAACCAAATGGATAAAACCTTCTGCAGTTATTGTGAGCGAAGGCAATTATTCCGACGCACACATGTTTCCAATGGTGTACCACGCCCTTAACATTGGAAAAATAGTTGGGATGCCGGTCCCCGGCACAGGCACTGCTGTGTGGTGGGAAACATTACAGGACCCTACACTTGTGTTCGGAATACCGCAAGTTGGAGTAATGACAACCGATGGAAAATATTTTGAGAATAACCAACTTGAACCCGATTTTAAAGTAGTGAACGACTATTCCGATGTAACTCACGGCCGCGATCAACAACTCGAAAAAGCTGTAGAGATTTTGATGAAGTAATGACAAGCCGGTTAAGCTGCCTCGCTCGCGGCAAGCAACGTGCGTAGTGGAAATAAAAAATTATAATTGGTCTTAAAATAAAACAGGATATGAAGTAGTGAGTACAACATATCCTGTTTGGTTGCCCGAGCTGGATTCGAACCAACATAGTCAGAACCAAAATCTGAAGTCCTGCCTTTAGACGATCGGGCAATAATGGCTTGCAAAAGTAGTAATTTATTTATGCTCCGCAAACGCTTTTAAAATGCAAGGTTCTTTGGCAAAAAACAATTTTTAACAGCCAATTATTGATCGGCGGGCTGTGGCGTTTTTAGGTTCAACAATTCATTGAACTTAAACGAAATGTCCATAAATAAAATTTTCGGATGGGCGTTTCGTTCGATGTGCATATATGCTTTGTTCAACTCATCATTAAATTGCAAACAGTTGCCGGCATTAATAAACGGAGAAAATTTTTTAAGGAATGATTTTTCATTCTCTGTTACCTGCACAAGATTTTTGTCGGCATAATTTATCATTATACATTCGCGCACAATGTGCAAGCAATAGGCTATATAGTTTTTTTGTCGCTCGCGGCTAAGGGCACTGAACTCGTTCAGCAAAGTATTTATTTTTTGCATATCGAATTTAAGACAGGCGCGCATCCAGTCTTGAAACGAAATTAGATTCGACTCGGCATTTTCGTTTTCGCCAATAAGTTTTAACGCAGTTCCGTAATTACCATCGCATAAGTTTACAATATTTTTTGCATCGCTCAGGCTGAGGTTGTTTTTTGATACAAGAGCGTGTTCAAGGCTTTCCCTGTCAATTTTTTTTATTTTAACTAGTTGAGTACGCGAAATTATTGTGCGTAGTAATAGATCTTCGTTTTCGCATACAAGCATAAACACCGTCTTGTCGGGAGGTTCTTCTAGTATTTTAAGAAGCTTATTGGCCGCCGACGTATTCATTTTTTCGGCCATCCAAATAATCATTATTTTGTACTCCGACTCGAAGGTAGTAAGGCTAAGTTTTCGGAGTATTTCAGCACTTTCTTCGGTTCCAATAACCGGTTGCTTATTTTCTGCTTCAAGCAAATCAAACCAATCGTTTAAAGTTAAATACGAATTGGAGAGTACTGCTTCGCGCCATAGTTGAATCACATTTGTACTTGTACGCACCTCTTTTGACAATGCAACAGGATATGCAAAGTGCAAATCAGGATGAATAAGTTTTGTATATTTTACACACGATTTGCAGTTCCCGCAAGAATCATTGGATTGCTTGTTGGTACAAGAAATATATTGGGCATACGCAATAGCCATCGAAAGACTTCCGCTGCCCGTACTACCCAAAAAAAGCTGAGCGTGACTTACTCTGTTTTCCTTAACCGATTGCAGCAGTCTTTGTTTAACCTCGTGTTGACCAATGATGTCGTTAAATAGCATTGCTTCTCAAAGATATAAAAATGTATTTTTGTGGAGTGCTGAAAATAATTCCTCCAATATTTAGGACAGAAGCAAAGGTATTTAAGTTCGTTTTTTTTTGTTAATTCTTTTCTTTTTGTTGAAATGTGTTAATCTGTTCATATATTAACAAGCTCAATAACAAAATTATGTTGCACCCCTCTTATCTGTCGCAAATATTTGCTAAATTTGCGACATAAAAATGATGAACTTGAATAAAACCATCGAAAAAAAGGTGCTTGGTATTATACGCGATAGTCCAAAAGGATCTATCTTTTTTGTAGAGAGTTTTCTGACCATTGGAAATAGCAAGGCTGTCAATAAAGCTCTTGAACGGCTCACCGCCAAAGGCATAATTACCCGTGTAGCGCAGGGAATCTATACCTGCCCAAAACAAAGCTCTTTATTGGGAGATGTAATGCCCTCTGTCGAAGAAATAGCTGTTGCCATTGCTCGAAGAGACAAAGCCCGTATAGTTCCAACCGGAGTTTTTGCCCTGAATGCGCTGGGGCTATCTACCCAGGTTCCGGTCAATGTAGTTTACCTTACGGATGGAGCTGCGAGAAAAATTAAGATAGGAAAGCGAAATATTGTGTTTAAAAAAACTACACCTAAAAATCTTTCTGCAAAAGGCAATATCAGTAAGCTAATTATACAGGCCCTAAAATCTATTGGTAACGACAAAGTAACAGCAGAGGAAGAAAAGCAGATTATTGGGTTGTTAAAAAAAGAAAAAAGAAAAAATATTGAGTATGATATTATTCTTGCTCCCGAATGGATAAGAAAAATTATGCGAAAAGCAATCGAGTAAAATGAACACAGGATTAGCAAAAATATGGAAGGGGATAAAAGAATCCGATAAACAGGATATATTTAAGGAAGCGGCTGATAAAATAGGATTGCCGCCTGCTGCCATAGAAAAAGACTGGTGGGTGGTGCGTACACTTGAAATTATTTTTTCAATGGATATTGCTCAGCATACCGTTTTTAAAGGCGGTACTTCATTGAGCAAGGCATGGAATCTCATCGATCGCTTTTCTGAAGATATTGATTTGGCTCTGGACAGAAAATTTCTTGGTTTTAATAAGGAGATGACCGGGGCGCAAGTTTCAAAGCTTCGAAAACATTGCTTCAAATATATTTCAGAAAAGTTCTTCCCGTCCTTTAAAAAAGCATTTCAGGATTCCGGTTTCGATGAAGTGAATATAAAACTGAGAGGGGCTGAATCACCCGATCAAGATCCGCTGATAATAGAATTATACTATCCTCTGATAGCGGATAAATCGGAGTATTTATCGCCACGAGTATTGGTCGAAATAGGCAGCCGTTCATTGATTGAGCCTTTTTCTTCAAAGCAAGTACGCTCATTTGTTGGAGAGTATTTCAGCGATACGTTTTTTGCTGATAAATCCATCGCAATTCCAACTGTAAATCCTGAAAGAACTTTTTTTGAAAAAATATTTTTGCTGCATGAAGAATTTCAGAAGCCTGCCGGGAAAATGAAAGTTGATCGCCTCAGCCGACACTTGTATGATATTGAGAAAATGATGGATACTGAATTTGAGAAAAAAGCATTGAGTGATAAAAAGCTATACGAACATATTGTGGAGCATCGAAAAACCATAACACCATTACGTGGAATAGATTATTCTAACCATATTCCGAAGAAAATTAATTTCATCCCATCATCGGATATTATAGATACGTGGGAAAAAGATTATGAGAAAATGCAGGAAAACATGATTTATGCTGAATCACTCACCTTTGAAAAACTCCTAAAAAGATTGAAGGAATTGAAGGAGAAAATAAATGCTCTTTAAATAAAAGGGGACGTAAAAGACCATTGTATATTGTCGGATAAAAATTTATAGTGAACAAATAAATAAAAATGTCAAGTCAGGGAACAATAAGAAGATATACGCTTACACTTGAAAAAATAAAATCAATTAAATGCCCTTCGTTTGGGGAACTTAGGGATTATCTTTTCGAACATGGCTTTGAAATTTCAAACAGGACATTGCAGCGTGATATTGAACAAATACGAATTGAATTCGGTATCGAAATAAAATACGATCGTTCAAAGAATGGATATTTTGTTGACGAAGAATCAAGTATTAACCTTGATTCCTTTCTGCGTTTTTTAGAGATAGTTGCTACTGCTGATATTTTAACCCAAAGCCTTAAAGATGGGAAAGACGCATTGCGTTATATTTCATTTGAATCAGAGGGGAGTCTTAAAGGTATCGAGAATCTTAAATCTATTCTGTTTGCAATAAGGAACCGGAGAAAAATTGCTTTTACGCATTACAATTATTGGACGGAAAAACGAAAGCAATTTGTTATTAATCCTTATTTGCTGAAAGAATATCAAAACAGGTGGTATGTAATAGGAAAAATTAATACTGAACAATATCGAACTTTTGGGATTGACAGAATCGAAAATCTTGAAATAAAAGCTGAAATTTTCAAACCATCAAAAAATGATAATCCATCTTTATTTTTTGAAAATATTATTGGGGTTATATATTCCGAAGGAACAGAAGAAGAAGTGGTATTAACTTTTAATCCTACACAAGGAAAATATATTAAATCTCTTCCCCTTCATAAATCTCAGCAAATATTGAAAGATGATGAATCATCTTTAATGATACGCTTGAAAGTCATCC
>JADLGT010000324.1 GCA_020849195.1 Bacteroidia bacterium | reverse complement strand
CCCTTGTAAATATTTTTCTGTACTACTCTGTTGTACGATTTTACATTGGTAATACCATTGGGGCAGTGGGCATAGTAATAATTGGTGTAGCCTTCTACTTCTTCCTGGTTTAGTGTTTGGGGGTTGGGGTTGCTTCCTTCAAAGTCAACATCGGTGCGGTTTATTTTTATCAATGCTTTTTCTTCGAGCTTACGTTTTAGTTCTTCGGTTTGTTGTTGCGAAAGATTTTGATCGAATTTTCTTAGTTCAATTTCTTTGTCTATTTCTTGCATTACTTCGCCCATATTGCTTGTAACGTAGCTCATTCCTGTTTTGCGTAAATAAACATCAGCACCGCCCCCATCGCCTTTGTATAAAATATCGGGTCGCAGGTTGCCTTCCCTATCGGCTATTTGCCCTTTGTTGGGGGTGAAACATACGCCGGAGCCTTTGAGAGAGTTCTTGGTTTTTAGTTCTGGGTTGTTGGTTGTTTGACTGCTAAAACCATTTGCACTTTGCGCAAAGGCAGTAACACTTGCAGCAATAATTGTGACAGCGAAAAAAAAGTAGAGGTGTTTTTTCATCCGTATATATTTTTTTAAGTATCTGTTGGTCAGATGGAATACGCCATATTCATTTTCGGTTTGTATGCCACAGGTATATGGCTATTTCATGTTTATATTTTATTAGTCGCTATAGGTAAACATACTGTTGTTTTTAAGGTGTGTCAATTTTAAAATTTGCATAACACATATTTTTATTTACGGCGCATTAACTTTCACCGTTGTTTTACAACCATTGTTATCGGTAACAATTACGTTATATGCGCCCGGACATAACGCATTCTTATAGCGTTTATCGTAGCCATCGGACCATTGGTAATTATACGGTGGCGTTCCGTTTATTCCGGTAACCATTATCCATTCTTTGCAGCCGCAGTTGCTGCAGTTGGCGGTGCCTTTGGTGTATTGGGCAAGCAAAGCAGGTGGCGAAATTATTGCGACGGTTCCTGTGGTGGTGCAGCCATTTTTATCAGTTACTGAAACGGTATAATTGCCCTGCGTTAAACCTATTGCAGTTTGTGTAGTTTGTGCTGAAGGATTCCAAAAGTAAGTATAATCTGGATTTCCGCCGGAGACGAACGCTGTTGCAGAGGCAGCGCCTCCGGCGCAAAGTCCAGTTGTTTGGGTTACAGAATTGATTACTAATCCACCCGAATTTCCAATAGTTACCGTAGCAGTTGAGCTTTGAAAATTGCCGCACGACCCATCACTTACTGTTACGGTATACGTACCCGGACTTACATTTATAGTAGTGTTCGTGGAACCATTACTCCAAGTGTAACTATAAGGCGCTGTGCCACCGCTTACAGTAACGGTAGCAGTTCCATTCCCTGCGCATGATACAGCACTTATAATATTTATAGATAATAAATTTGAATTGCAGGGTAAAGCCGAAAGAGAGCTGAGAAAACCAAATCCGGTAACGTAAATCAATTGCTTCGATTTATCTAACATTATATCTGAAACATTTCCGGAAACTGCCATAGCAGGGAGGGTGGTAAATGTGCTGCCATTGAAATTAAAAACATGAACAAGGCTCTGTCCGCCTACATACACATTGTTACATTCGTCAACCGCGATTCCTTCATTTTTATACCCTACGCTAAGATTATGTCCACCAATATATGCAGGAGAAACTACTATACTCGCTATCAGGGCGCCATTGGCTTTGTTTCTTGCCTCCAGATTTTTGCCATCAAAAAAATAGAGATAATTGCTGTTTATTGCCATTACATTTAAGCGGCCGGACCTTGAACCCGGGCCGGATTGTTCAGTAAAACCACTTGCTGTTCTTAAAGTTGAATATAAGAATGAATTGTATGGTGGTACAGATTTGAAAATTTTATTGCCCGTTCCGGTAAAAGCAAACGATGTAAAAAAGGTGTACAGATCACCATTGTCATCAATTAGCATCCTGGCTATATCATTCATGGCCTGCGTGCCGCCACTAAAATTGTTGCCTGTAAACGTACCAACCAGTGCGGTGTCGACACCCATTCTGATACAGGTCGCATTTAAAGTTCCCCCTCCACCAATCAATAAAATATTTAAACATTTATTATATGCAACCACCCAGCCTTCATTATTCAGGTTAACCGGCCAAGTTACTGTAGTTAGAAGAACACCCGCACTGCTTATTTTGCATAAATTGTTTCCAAAACTGGAGGCGATAAATACGCTACCGGATGGAATAACACAAAAATCGGTATAGCAGGGGTTGTTTGAGGCAAGAGCGAGGGTAACATTATTGCTCCATAAAAACGTGCCGGTAGGCGAATATTTTGCTATTGCAGGTCCGTTTCCTACTAAAAAATCTATATAAACATTTCCGTATTTGTCATAATCAACATCGTAGCATGACCATTTATTGCCCCATGTATTTGGAAATACTGTCCATGGATCTATTATCAATGTTTCTTGTTGTTCGCTTGGTAGTGATTGAGGATGCACCAGCTTAAATGAAACGGTGTTTTTATTAAGTTCAAAAGAAGATGAAACGGTTTCATTTTTATTTTGATAAAAACTTTGTGGAGCATGATCGATCAGATTTCCGGCCGGAGTTACAATAATTACATTACCCGCCGAATCTAATTTAATTTTTTTCAGATTGCCTTCATAATGCATTTTTACTTTTTTTACATCAGCGCCAGGTCTGACATTAAGTGTGTATTTTATACCGCCATTCATGCCTGGTGTTGCAGAGGAATCTGGTATTATATATTCAATATCAATTCCCGGATACATATTTTTATAAATAAGTTTTCTGTATCCTTTTGCCTTTAAATTCGTGAACCCTTCAACTCCATAAGTATAATACCCTTCGGCTTCCTCTTCGGCTATTATTTGGGCATTTGGATCAGCGCCCTCCCAGTTCATTCTTATGCAGTAAGTTTCGGCTTTCGCATTTCTTTCCTCTTCTTCATGTTCCGATTCGCTTATTGAGTGTTTTGTTTCATTTTCATTCGTCCTGCCTCCATGAAATATTGTTTGTTTCCAAATGTAACCGTTTGGAGTAAAAAAAATCTGGTCGCTGCTGTTTATCGCATATATTATTTTGTGGCCGGCACTTAATTTTGTTGATCGCAACTGATTATCAAATTGTCCGTGATTTTTAACAAAAACATTTGTTTGTCCGGGATTGCTAATTGTAAAAGCATTTTGGCGATTTGCGTTTTTATAAGTTTCGGGTTTCGGAAATTGTTTATCTGATGAAGCAAATGCGTTTTGTGCTTTGCTGTAACAACAAAATAATACAAGGGCAGATCCAAAAATTGATTTTTTCATGCGTATATGTTTTTAATTGTCAGATGCCTGCCTGTTGGCAGACAGGGAATACGCCATCTTTTATATTCATTTCTGTTTGAGTTTGTTATTCGCAAACATGGCTATTTCATGACAACTGAATTATTCGGTTAATCTTTTTCAGTTTTCTATTTTTAAGTTGCTGTCGATTTAAGCAATGTTATTTCTGTTAATGTGCATTTAAATTCGACCATAACCAAATTTATACCAATAATACATCTAAATCAAATTAAAAATTCATAAATATTACTATTTCGAATATAATAATAGTTGATCAATACATTCATTTTTTAATAAATTAATCAATTATTTTATATATTTAGCATAGATATTTATTAAATATATTACATTTTCATTTTTAAATATGAAGCAGCCGAATCCATTATTCTTACTAATCAGGTCAATGAGCGGACAGGAAAAGAGGTATTTCAAACTTTTTTCGAAGCTGTACAAAGGCGACAAACATTATATAAAGCTTTTTGACGCTATTGAAAGTCAGGGTGAAAATTATGATGAACGCAAATTAAGGCGGAGCTTGAAGAAAGAAAAATGGTTGAGTTATTTTCCGAAGGTAAAAAATCATCTTTACAACGCTATATTAAAAAGTCTCGAAGTGTATGGTTTGGAGAATTCAGAGGATGGTGAATTGCAAAAGGCTAAGATATTATTTGGCAAAGGATTGTATAAAGGTTCGGATAAGCTGATCAGAAAACTAAAAACTAGATTTGAAGAGGATCAGAATTTTGTTGCCCTGCTGGAGGTGTTACTGTTGGAAAGGCATACGAATACGCTGCTTTATTTTGAGAAAAAATCACAAAAGGACATTGAAGAACTAAGCAGGAAGATACAGGATGTTACCCGGATCATAGATAATATTGCAGCGCAGCAGTCCATTTGCGATCAATTACATTTTTTGGTCAATAAGTTTAGCTATGTGCGGACACAGGGTCAGTTAAACGAAGCAAAAAAAATATTTTCTAATGCGCTTCTCGAAAATGAAAAATGTGCCTTTTCAACCAGGGCGCTGTATGTTTTTTATTTTTCGCATGTATTTTTTTATGGTTTTATGGGCGATTATAAAAATGTATGTAAATACTCGGTAAAGCAATTGAAATTAATGAAATATCCGAAAGAAAATCCGTTATATAATTTCTCCGGTTATTTAAGCGCACTTACAAATTATTTGCAGGCTGCTATTTTATGTAAACAATATGATACCATGTTTCAAAAATATTTTTCAGAGCTGGAGAGGTTTTATCTTGATCCGGCATTGTCAGGCCGCGATGCTGATATACAAATAAAAACGAGGTTGTTTGTTCGGTTTTATATGATTCGTTTTTTGTACCTGATTAACTCAGGTCAGCATAATAAGATCACCGCCATGCTGCCCGCCTTTTTATCACAGTTAGAGATCTATAAATCTTCTATGGCGGAAGTTTCTGTTTCTGATTTCAATTATTTTATCGCTTTGTATAATTTCGGCATTGGCAATTATTTACAGGCTTATAATTACCTGAATACTTTCTTAACAGCCGGTAACGCACCTGGCGAGGAAACACAGGCAGCAAAATTATTGCAAATGTTCGCCGTTTTTGAATTAAACGACGATACGATGATAGAGCAGAGCGTGAAGTCGGTATATCGGTATTTAAAAACGAGAAAATTATTCCGGAAGTTTGAGCAGGCTATGATGCTTTTTATTAAGCACAGCATCCGGCACTATTCGGATAGCGAAAAGATGAAGGGCCTCTATCTCCAGCTTAAAGTAAATCTCGAAAAAATTAAAAACGATCCGTTTGAGAAAAGAGCGTTCGAAGGGTTCGATTATATTTTATGGGTTGAAAGTAAAATAAAGAACAGACCATTTGCGGAAGTAGCAAGGGAGAAGGTGAAAGCGATTAATGAATAAAAAATAAATTTACGAATTGGGGCACCAAACACTTTTTATTCGTTAAAGTTACTTCATGGTGTTGTGAGATTAATATTCACACTACACCCATTCTTATCTTTAACATTAACAGTATACGCACCAGGACATAATCCATTTTTGTATCTGTTGGTATATCCATCCGGCCAGGAGTAGGAATAGGGCGTAGTTCCGCCGGTAGCGTTTACCATCACCCATTCTTTACACCCACAGTTGCTGCAGTTGGCTGTGCCTTTGGTGTATTGGGCCTTGAGAGTGCAGCCCCCGCAGGAGTTTACCGTTATGTAATTTATTTTTGTTAAACTGTCTTTCTTGCACAAAGTTGTTACAACCAATTTAACATCGTAGTTCCCTGCTCCTGCAAATTTTACCGTTGGCGAAACCGAATCAGAAACTGCCGGTGTGCCGCCGGTAAATACCCAGTGAAATTTGTAGCCTGTGGTGTCGCAGGCATTATTTACCGATGGTGTAAATTTTATGGGAGCACTCACACAAACGCTTGTAGAGCTGGCGTTATATGCCAGTCCCAATACTTTTTGCTCGCAAAGATTAACACACAATTGCGCAAAAAACGCATCGTAATTACCTCCGGCAAAAGTGGGTTGGAATGCTCCGGACGTAAAGGGCAGACCAGCAGTTGCATAGCCGGCTAGGTATAAGAAGTTGTTGTTAATTGCAAATG
>JADLGT010000323.1 GCA_020849195.1 Bacteroidia bacterium | reverse complement strand
CGGAATGTTTGAGGTTACATTGTTTAAGTAAGTTGAAGCATCTGTGTAATCGCCAGAAATATTCTCTGCATTATCCACCGGAATATTTACAAATGGATTGGTGGATGAAAAAGAAACATTGGCATAGCAATGCTGCGATGATGCGTAATTAGTGTCTAATCCGGAATAGTAAATTCCGTCTTCACCATCAACTATAACTGTGTTGTGAAATACATCCGACAATCTTGGGGCATGTCCTTCATGAGACATTATTGCGATGCCCCATCCACCCATATTGTTGTAGAAAATATTATTGTAAATAGCATGATTCCCTGTGGCTTGCAATAAACCTTCTGATGGATTTTGGTAGAAAAAATTCCCATAAACCTCGTACCTGTCATTTGATCCATCTCCTGTGGCAGGAAATCCTCCAAGTAAAAGGTTGGGTCTTGACACATCACCACCGGAGGAATTAGCTCCTTTTGAAAAAACATTGTTTCGAATAATTGTTTTTCCGTTTAAAGTCATACCGGGGAGCGTTCGTAATCCATCGTTTTGACGTTTAATTTCTATGTTGTATCCAATGGTGTTTATAATTAAACAATTTTCAATTATTCCGTTTATAAAAGGTTCTGTACCCAGCGAACTTCCCAAATACATTCCTGTGCCTGCAGTATTAATCGTACAGTTCCGAATAACCCAGTCCCATGCCGGACATTTATTGCTGATTCCAACCTGATTCCTATCCAAATCATAACCTGTAATCCAAAGTCCATCAAGGGTTATGTGATGCGCCCAGTTCCCTGAAGTACCTTCAGCTTTAACCGCATCAATATCATCGGATACTTGCATTCCGTCAATCTTTATGTTATATATAGAAACATAGGCTGACGTTTTGATACTTACCGTATTTACACCCGGTGATCCGGTAAAAACGGATCCATAAGCGGGTGCTCCAATAATTACTATGCGTGCAGAATCAGTTCCGGTTAAGTCATAAATATTCAAGCCCCATGGGTATGTTCCGGGGTGAAGCATTAAAGTATCTCCCGGAGTTAATAAGGGAACTAATGTGTAATAATTGTTGGCGTTACCGGTTATAACAGTTGCCTGTATATTTACTGAAATGCTAAACAGTAACAATAGTAATGTATATTTCATTGGAATTATTTTTACATATTAATCTCCTTTTACTCCACCACAAACCTTCCGGTACGTGTTGAATTGTTGCTTATAACTTTTACAAAATATACTCCCGCCGGAAAATGGCTTGTTTCTATTTTGGTTTGGTTTTTCAACAAGTTGTTTTGATTATATACTTCCTGTCCCAAGGCATTAAACACAGTTAAGCTGCCGGTTGTTACGTTTTGTTCTCCTGTTTCTATGATTACGAAATTGTTTGCAGGGTTGGGGTAAACAGCAAGTGAATTACGTTGTGTTTTGTTATTATCAATACCTGTAACAGTTGTTCCCATGGGACCAATGTATTCGCGGGCAACCACTACGTGGTTCATTCTAAAATTCATGTCTTGTGTTGCTACTTCCACTCCACCATGATAAAAGGCAAGCCAAAAAGCATCAACTCCCATTTCGGGATGGCAGCGCCAGCGAAAATCTCTTTTTTCAAATGCAGGAACTCCGTCAATCCACGCTTTATATATTCCGTCATAGTTCGCAGTTCCGTTACCAAGGCTATCGTAGGGACTTGAAATGCTATTCAGCTTAATGTATTGCTCAACGCAATACCACTTCCCTCTTCCAAAAATAACCGGTGACCATAAAAAGGACTCACCATAATTGGTTGGCTGATCAATATGATACATGTATGAAGTGTTGACGAAAAATGGATCGTAAGGACTTCCGTCTCCTGCGTAATAAACACCCATTTGGCCGCGCTGTGAGCATCCATGATATTCTGGACGATTAGCTACGCTGTTCCAGTATTTCTTTCCATCTGAATAATCTCCCCCGTTGCCGGTAACACTTTGCCAATAACCCACAGGATTCCACCAACCCATCTGTGAACTAAAGCCGGGAAATTTACTTGCAGTTCCGGCAGTTGATGCCCAGTTGGTATCTAAATAAACATATACCCGTCCGTAGAGTTCTGTTTCAACCTTTTCAGGAATTCCATCCGCTTTTCCTTTCATCACGGGAATTTTAAAACTGCATCCATCGTGTGTGCCTTTATTTATTTTACCTGAGAAATAAGTGGATTGAGTTGCAGGGTCATAAATTGTATCCGATCCAACGCTTGTGGTTGAGCCTCCCCAACCAAATGTGTTTTTTACATTGGAAAAATCGTGCGCATATAAAACGCTTGGGTGAGTTGATAAATTTTTATCGAAGGTGTAGTTCTGAGCTATACCCATTAATGGAGCTTGACCACCTCCTCCTTCACGAAATGTCGGAGGATCGGCTTCAAAAAGATAAAGGAATCCGGTGTAAGTAAAGTCAGTACAGGTCAATTTTAAAGTGGCGCGTTGCACAGTGCCTGTTACTCCCTTCAAATCAAATTGAACGATTGAAAAATTATTTGATTTGCTTACCTGAAAAGATGGTCTGCTGTCCCATCCATCAGTTACCGAAGGACTCCAGTTTGAATTTGCAATGCAGGGAACATTAAACGTTCCTGTTGTTGTAACAATGTTTAGCTGAGGACGATTGGCAACTGTTGCACTTGTTCTGCCATCGAATGTAAAAGGATATTCTGTTGTACCTGTATGCAACAAGAATCCCCGATTTATTCCTGTACTAACCCAACGGTTCACAAGAGAAGTAACATTTGCAGTTACCGGACCTATTGCGTTTATGGGTGCTGTGGCAAAAGGTTTGCTTCCTTGTGCTGTTAAGTTTGAGTCGAGCCAATCGCCTACATCCGGATTTTTCCACAACAGACCGAGTTTGCCGCTCCAATATAGTTTGCTTGTTCCGGTTCCACCATCCCATGTTAAATACTGTGCGGGTTGGGCCTTCGATAGAACACTTGAGATCACAAATAAAAAGCAGAACACCTGTTTAAGGAGCCTGCTGCTTGAGTTTAACACCATTGTGTTTTTAATAGTTGTCTTTTTCATGTTCTTTTGTTTTTATAAATGATAAATAAAGCGTGCGAAAATTATTTTTTGTAATTAATCTTTTTTGTAATGAAATTATTTCCTGTGTTGAGGCGCACTAAGTAGAGTCCTTCGCTCAAGCCATAGGCATTAAATGTTATGTTTTTGTTTGGCAGTTGATCGGTTAAGTCGGCCACTAATTTTCCCTGTATGTTAAACACCTGAAGGGTGGCGTTTTTAACATCTGTTAATCCGGAAACAGTTATGTTGGCTTGCGAACTAAATGGATTGGGAGATGTTAGCAGTGATGCTGTTGTGGCGTTTAGTTCAGGCACTTCTGTAGTTAAAGGAGTAAGCCTTGCTACATAAATATTGCAAAAGTAATCGGACAACCATACCAAATGTCTTTTGGGGTCGTACATGATAGCGGATGCATTTTGATATCCGAGCGGAACCGGATAGCCGCTTATAGCAAGTGTTTCCCATGCGTTGGTGGCGCAATTAAAAACAATATGTTCCCCGTTGTATTGCACCTGAAAAAGCACTTTGTCTAATTCCGGAATGTACAGTGCTTCCCTCACTTCAGGATTCCACTTGGTTATATCTGTGTTGGTTGCTGTTATTGCTTGACCAACACCTGTGCCGAACGAATATTCGTAGGTGTATATGGGGTAATTACCATTGTTAGCTCCCGAATTAAAGTTTAGTATCCGGTCTCTTTTGGAGTCATAAGCTATACCGCAGGTTCTGGAATAATAATTTCCCTCGTTTCCCGTGAGTGGTAACTGATCCCATTGGCGGGTTGTTGCGTTAAAAAGAAAATTCTTTTTTCCGGTGGCACTTCCTGTGCGATCATCGTAGATGCAAAAAACACCACGGGGGGTTGATATAAGCGATACATTAAAATTATTTGCATCGAATGGATTATATATTCGCAAATTTTTTTTCCAGTCCATGCTGTCCGGATCATAAAGCCATGTGTAATATCGGGTCAGTCCTAATATCTGGGGATAATCTTATTTTTGGAAAAAAAAATATGGTTATCGAAAAGCAGCTATTAGAAAAGGTATTTCCATCGGAGTTGGTGGAGTACTTTGAGATTACAGATTACCAGG
>JADLGT010000322.1 GCA_020849195.1 Bacteroidia bacterium | reverse complement strand
GAGCGATGAAATTAAAGGACGAATTATAGGACGCGAGGGCAGAAACATACGCGCATTAGAATCCGCCACAGGTATTGAAATTATTGTTGACGATACCCCGGAAGCTATCATCTTGTCGGGATTTGATCCTGTACGCAGGGAAATTGCACGTCTTGCATTGCATCAGCTTGTAACAGATGGACGTAGTCACCCGGCGCGCATTGAAGAAATTGTCGAAAAAGTAAAAAAACAAATCGACGAAGAAATTATTGAAACAGGTAAACGAACCTGCATCGACTTAGGAATACATGGCTTGCATCCCGAATTAATTCGTATGGTAGGTCGTATGAAATACCGTTCTTCTTACGGACAAAATCTTTTGCAGCACTCGCGCGAGGTGGCTAACCTGTGTGCAATTATGGCTGCCGAATTAGGTATTAATCCAAAAATTGCAAAACGCGCAGGTCTGCTTCACGACATTGGAAAAGTGCCCGACGATGAGCCTGAATTACCACACGCTATTTTGGGAATGAAACTGGCAGAGAAGTTTAAGGAAAAGCCCGAAGTGTGTAATGCCATTGGTGCCCACCACGATGAAGTTGAAATGACCTCTTTAATTTCGCCGATTGTTCAGGTTTGCGATGCCATATCGGGTGCGCGACCCGGAGCGCGCCGTGAAGTAGTTGAGCAGTACATCAAGCGATTAAAAGATCTTGAAGCTTTGGCTTTAGCTTATCCCGGTGTAGAAAAATCGTATGCCATACAAGCCGGAAGGGAATTGCGGGTTATAGTAGGAAGTGAAAAGGTAACAGATAAAGATGCAGAGGTGTTGTCATTTAATATTGCTCAAAAAATTCAAACAGAAATGACTTATCCCGGGCAAGTGAAAGTAACTGTAATTCGCGAAACAAGGGCTGTTAACATAGCGAAATAGATATAAGTTTTGATCCCATTGCTTAACTCTGAATAATATAATTTCAGTCATAACAATTGTTCGTAATCAACCCAAAACCGAAATTGTAAAAGCCCAACCGTCTATTGAAGTAACGGGAACAGTAGCAAAAGAAGTAGTTCCGGTCGAATTTTTTATTTACAACATCAATTAATCATTAACATACACCAACATGTATTTATCTATTTTTTCGTAAAACAGGGGTACAGTAATTTGAACATGTGCAGTACGTATATATCCTATTATGTTTCCGCTGTTATGCTGATTAAAAGGCTCAATAAAAATATTTTGTTTGAATACTAATTCTTTTTTTCCGTAATACTTATATAACGTTTCTTTTGCACACCAGTAAATAGTGAGCCGCTCTATTTTCTGCGCACTATTTGTTTCCAAAAGCTCTTCCTCACTCATAAACCGGGTTGCTATGCGTTCGACCTGAGGTTTTATAAGCTCAATGTCGATGCCGGTTTCGTTTGCTTTATTAATAATAACTGCCACCTGACTGTGTGCATGCGATATTGAAATTTTATAATTAGAATTGATAAGATGAGGCTTATTAAACTCGTCGTACCGAATGTCGCAAAATGGAATACCACATAATTTATTTATTAAGATTCGAGCGCAAATACGTTGTTTTTGTAATTGCTCATTAACAGCCAACAGCGCAGGATCGATTTCGCAATTAAGCTGCTTCAGCAATTCCTTAGTGCTTTCTGTTATAGACCATAATGCCATACAGCTGTTTCGTGCTATTTGCTTTTCGATAGATAATGGCATTCTGTAATTGGCTTTAATAAATTTAAATTCTGATTATACAATAGAAGTGTAGCGCGCTAATGCAAAGCAGGATGGTTGTTTGGCCTGGCATACGGAGTTAAGAAATAAGTTTTGTTGATAGACTTCAAAATGAATAGTTCGCCAAATTAAACAACATCTACTAATACCTATGCAATATTCCGTAGCAATAATTGTGGTTCTCACTCCACTTTCATACATTTGTTCCTTCATAATCAAACAACATTAAATTTATATAAAAATCATGGCAAATGCAGCAACTGCCGAAAAAACTTCGGCTAAAACACCTCCCAAATTTTTAAAGTATAAAGTAAAAGATATATCCCTGGCCGAATGGGGTCGTAAAGAAATTAAATTGGCCGAGCAGGAAATGCCCGGGTTAATGTCGCTCAGAGAAGAGTTTGGACCGAAAAAGCCTTTGAAGGGTGCGCGTATAGCAGGTTGCCTCCACATGACTATTCAAACAGCCGTATTAATTGAAACACTTGTTGAACTTGGAGCTGAAGTTACCTGGTCATCTTGCAATATCTTCTCCACACAAGATCATGCAGCTGCTGCCATTGCTGCTGCCGGCATTCCCGTTTACGCATGGAAAGGTATGAACAACGAAGAGTTTGACTGGTGCATAGAGCAAACTCTTTTCTTTGGCGAAGACAGACAACCATTGAACATGATTCTTGATGATGGTGGCGACCTTACGAATATGGTACTTGATCAATACCCACATCTTGTTAAGGGAATAAAAGGCATTTCTGAAGAAACCACAACCGGCGTACTTCGATTACACGAACGTGTTACAAAAGGAACGCTCCCGCTTCCTGCCATTAATGTAAACGACTCAGTTACCAAATCTAAGTTCGATAATAAATACGGTTGTCGTGAATCGTTGGTGGATGCTATTCGCCGTGCTACCGACCTTATGCTTG
>JADLGT010000321.1 GCA_020849195.1 Bacteroidia bacterium | reverse complement strand
CCCCGCACATTGCCGAAGAATTGTGGAGCCTTTTGGGTAATAGTAAAAGCATATCCTACGCTGTTTTCCCGGAGTATGCCGAACAATTTGTTACCGATGATTCGTTTGCCTACCCTATTTCGTTTAACGGAAAAACCCGCTTTAAACTGGAGTTGCCCCTTACTTTACAAATTCAGGAAATTGAAAAAGAAGTATTGGATAGCGAAGAAGCAAAAAAATATTTGGAAGGAAAAACACCTAAAAAAATAATTATTGTACCTAAAAAAATTGTAAATATTGTACTGTAATGCGGGTTAAAGGTGGTTATGCTCCAAATTAATACACAGCAATGGCACAGGTTTTGCCTCTATTTGTAATATGAAACATTTTCTTTCGTGCATATTATTAATTGTGTTGCTTAGTTTCTTTTCTTTTCGCAGCGATGTAAGCACATTCTCTCAAGAGGCTCCTCTTTATGCTAACCAAACAACATTGCGCCTGCTTAAACAAGAGGCATTTAAACGAGGCGAAAAACTTAAATACCGTATGCACTACGGTTGGCTTGATGCAGGTTTTATTTCTATTGAAGTAAAAGAAGATGCCCGCGAAATTGGCGGAAGGCGCACCTATCACATGGTTGGTGTTGGTGAAACAAAAGGGACCTTCGATTTCTTTTTTAAAGTGCGCGACCGCTACGAGTCGTATGTTGATGAAGAAGCAATTGCTCCATGGATTTTTATCCGACGCGTTAACGAGGGAGGATATACCATTAATCAAGATTATGTTTTTAATCATTACAAAAAGAAAGTGGATGTAGGTAACAATGCAGTGTATGATATTCCCGAATATTGTCAGGATATGATCTCTTCATTCTACTATGCACGCTGCCTCGATTACGAAAACGCCAAAGAGAACGATGTTTTTACCATTAATGGATTTGTTGATAAGGAAGTATTCCCCATCAAAATACGTTACATTGGTCGCGAAACGATTGATTCGGATGTAGGAAAAATAAGGTGTCTGAAATTTCGACCCATACTGCAAAAGGGGCGAATATTTAAACGCGAAGACGACTTGAACGTATGGATAACCGATGATAAAAACCATATCCCCGTTCGTGCTCAGGCAAAAATTTTGGTGGGTTCGGTAAAAATGGACTTGACAGAGTACAGCAATTTAGCCAATCCAATTGCGAAGGTGAATTAATACTCGTGTCCAATTATGCAAACAATCATTTATCATCAATCTCCGGTCGGTCTTTTGAAAATAAAAACCGATTTTAATTTTGTTTCCGCCGTATTGTTTTGTGATGCCACCGATGTAATTCCGGCCTCTAATTCTGCCGGAACGGCTGCGCTAACATGTGTACGCCAACTCGACGAATATTTTGAAGGCAAACGTACAGCGTTCGATTTTCCAATGAAACAAATGGGTTCTGATTTTCAACAAAAAATTTGGAATGAATTATTGAAAATACCTTATGGAGAAACCATTACCTACCTCGAACTATCAAAACGAGTAGGCGACACAAAAGCTGTGCGTGCTTGCGGCACAGCGAATGGTCAAAATCAATTGGCTGTTGTGGTTCCCTGCCATCGTGTTATTGGATCGAATGGTAAATTAGTTGGATACAGCGGACAATTGTGGCGTAAAAAATGGTTGCTGTTACATGAAGCGAATAATTCCATTCCAACAAAAACTCTTTTTTAGAATAAGTTTTTTCAAGAATTTTAGTTTCATACCTTCGCCACTAGAAAATTTATGGAACTTAAACCCGAAATAATCGATCGATTAAAAAAATTGGATGAAAAATACGAAGCCATGGGCCAAAGCCTTACCTCGTATTTGGATGGATTATTGTATGCTGATTATTTAACGTATTGGGACTATGTTCATCTCGATACATTACTTAGTTTGCAAACACCTAAAACAGGTATCCCCGATGAGCAAATTTTTATCATGTATCACCAGATTACAGAATTGTATTTTAAATTGTCGCTACACGAATTCGAACAGTTAGCACAAGAAAAGTCGTCAAATAAAAATTTACTGCTGAAATGTGTTACACGCGTTAACCGTTATTTCAACGCACTTATCGATTCGTTCGACATTATGGTTGATGGGATGGAGCCTGATCAGTTTCATAAATTTCGAATGTCGTTGCTGCCTGCAAGCGGTTTTCAGAGCGGACAATACCGCATGATTGAAATTTACTGCACCGAATTTATTAACCTTGTTCAATACGAATCGCGAAAAATATTTTCCGGAACGATTACAGACGAAGCAATTGAAAAAATGTATTCGTTTATTTATTGGAAAACAGGAGCAACCGAATTAGCTACCGGAAAAAAAACACTTACCTTGAAACAATTTGAACTCAAATATTCAAAACAACTTATTGAACTGGCTAAACAATGTAAATCAATAAATCTGCTTTCGTATTATAAATTGTTGAGTGAAACGGACAGGAACGACACTAAAGTAATTGAAGCATTTAAACTGCTTGATTTGAATATAAATGTTAATTGGCCGCTTTCGCATTACAAGTCGGCTGTACGTTACCTGCACAAAAACCCCGAAGACATTGCTGCCACAGGCGGTACCAATTGGCAGAAATACCTGCCGCCTCGATTCCAAAAAAGAATTTTTTTTCCGGAATTATGGAGTGCTGAAGAAATTGACAATTGGGGAAAAACATGGGTGCGCAATGTTGTATTTGGTAAATAGCCGCGAGGGTTTATTGCCGAAAAGTGCAGCTACTTCCAAAATCGCAGTATATCCACTTCTTTATTAAGTAATTTTTTTCCTTCGAGTACATCGGCAAAATGATTTGCAAAGTAGGGCGCAAGCATAACACCTTTTGTTCCAAGTCCGTTAAAAATGCCGAGTGTGTTGTGGCTAGGGTGTAAGCCAATGAGTGGCCGTCTATCGTGTACGGCAGGTCTCACACCCGCTTCATGGGCTATAATAGTATAAGGTATTTTTAAAACATGGTTTAATTTTTCAAGCAGTTCGTTTTTCCCTTCAGCAGTTGGCGCTTCGCTCAGATTGTCCCAGCTATGTGTTGCACCAACCCGGTACAAATTATTGCCAATTGGCAGTATAAAAACACCTTTGTTAATTACCTTATCCGGGATTTTTTTCGAATCTTCTTCGCGAAGTTGTATTGTTAACACTTCTCCTTTTGTTAATTTAAATTTTAACCAATCGAAAAACGGATTTTCCGTAGCACGAAATCCTTCACAAAAAATAATTTTGTTAGCCCTGATATTTTTGTAATTCACATTCTTTGAGTTGATTTGTAACAGCGAAAAATTAAATCGATCCTGCAGGTATAAATTCTTTTTTTGTAAATACTCTTGCGAAAATGCTAACATTTTTTTTACATCAATATATCCGGCTTTTTTTACAAATGCCGCTCCACAATTGTTGTGGATAATATCCGGACAGAACACTTCCTCAATTTTGTTTGATAAATAGTGTTGTAAACTACCTTCCTCGGATTTTTTCTTCCAAAATATTTTTTCTTCTTCATTTGAAAATAATTTCGCCAATTCTTTTTTATAAAAAAAAATCTCGCCCAATGTATGCTCCAGTTGAGTATAAAAATTTTCGCTTGCCGGAAGTAGCTCATCAATCATCCAGCTTTTAGTAAGCCGCTTAAAAACAACAGGGTTAAATAATCCGGGCGCTACCTTTGATGAAGACGAATAATTTGGATCATCAATAACCAATATATTTTTTTTTCTTTCAAGAAAAGCATGGGCTAACACCGTACCCGCAATACCTTGCCCAACAATAATATATTCATATTCATCGGAAAAAGGAGTTGTTGACATGTGTAGAAGAGATTTATACGGATCTAAAGATAAATAACCTCTTTGATTTTTTGTCCCTATCGAGTTGCCCTAATTTTATTAACTTGCAGCAAGCATTCACTGACCTGTTTGACACATTATGCAAAAACCTAAAGCAACTATCGGGCGCAGAGAAAAAGTGTCGTTCCCCGATTTAGGATTGAACGACATTGATGCTAAAGTAGATACCGGAGCTTATACTACTGCCCTACATTGCCACGATATTGAAACAAAAGAAGAAAACGGTAAAGCAATACTTTTTTTTAAATTATTTGAACCTTCTCATTCGGCAAAAAACATATTGCTGCACAGATTTGAAACCTTCACCGAAAAGGGAATTAAAAATTCGTTCGGAGATTTTGAACGCAGATACATTATTAAAACCCGTATTAAAATTGGCCGGACAGTTATAAAAACTTCAATATCATTAACCGATAGAGGCAATATGCGATTCCCGGTATTGATTGGACGCAAATTACTCCGCAATAAATTTATTGTAGATGTTCACCAAACCTATTTACTAAATAAAAAAGCAATCAAATGAAGCTTGTTATTTTATCGCGCAATCCAAAACTCTATTCCACTAAACGTTTAGTAGAGGCCGGTCAAAAAAATGGTCACGAAGTGGTATTGTTGGATCACATGAAATGTGTGCTTGTTATTGAACAAGGACGCCCGCACGTGTTTTATCAGGGAAAAGAAGTTACCGATGTGGGAGCCGTAATTCCCCGCATTGGTGCATCGGCAACAATGTACGGTGCGGCAGTTGTTCGTCAGTTCGAAATGATGAAAATATTTACCGCTGTAGAATCGCAGGCACTAACCCGTTCGCGCGATAAATTGCGCAGCTTGCAATTGCTTGCTCGTGCCGGCTTGGGAATGCCAAAAACCTCTTTTGCTTACAGTTCAAAAGATCTTGACATTATCATTAATCAGGTTGGAGGCGCACCGGTTGTAATAAAACTACTCGAGGGCACGCAGGGTATAGGAGTTATTCTTGCTGAAACCCACAGCGTTGCTAAATCGGTCATAGAAGGTTTTTTGAGCATTGATGCGAATATTTTGGTGCAAGAATTTATTAAAGAATCGAAAGGTGCCGATATACGGGCTTTTGTTGTTGACGGACAAGTAGTGGGTGCCATGAAGCGGCAGGGGGCCGAAGGAGAATTCCGTTCTAATTTACATAGAGGAGGAAGAGCAACTTTAATAAAACTTACTCCAGAAGAAAAATCAACTGCAATAAAAGCCGCAAAAAAATTGGGGCTCGGCATAGCCGGAGTTGATATGCTCCAGTCGAAACGAGGGCCGTTGATTATGGAAGTAAATTCTTCACCCGGTTTAGAAGGGATTGAAGGAGCTACCGGAGTTGATATTGCCGGAAAAATAATTGAATATGTTGAACGGAATGAGATTCAGTAAATAAATTTATTTTTTGTTGTGCAAGCAATGGTATTAAGCAAAATATATGTCTGATAGAATTGTAATTAACGGCACAAACGTTGATCCGGGCGAACACAAGAAAGTTATATTCAGCCAATGCGAATTGCCTAGCCAAAGTGTTATTGAAACACCGGCTTTTGTTTTCCGCTCTGCCAACGCAGGTCCGGTTGTACTGCTAAGTGCCGGTATGCATGGCGAAGAAACCAACGGCATAGAAACCATGCGCCAACTTATTAAACGCAGCGACATACAAAATCCACTGTGTGGAACCATAATAGTGATACCTGTTTTTAATGTAGTGTCGTTTATTTTCAATCAGCGCGACTTGCCGGATGGGCGCGACCTCAATCGCTGTTTTCCGGGAACAAAAAATGGATCGCTCGGTAGCAGGATAGCTAACGATATTATGCAAAATATTTTACCCGTAGTTGATTTCGGTGTGGACTTTCATACCGGCGGAGCGAAAATCAATAACTACCCTCAGTTACGTTGCGTATTCGATGAGCCTCAAAATATGAAGATTGCAAAACTTTTTGCTCCACCTTTTATAATTAATTCGCCGTATCGCGACGGTTCTTTTAGGAGCGAAGCTGCAAAACGCGGGAAAAGTATTTTAGTGTTTGAAGCAGGCGAGTCGTTGCGTTTTAATAAAACGGCAATTGACGAAGGCCTGAACGGATGT
>JADLGT010000320.1 GCA_020849195.1 Bacteroidia bacterium | reverse complement strand
GCTTGCCGTTTCCGGAAACGCCCTTGCCGCTTACTAATGTTTCCGGTTGTTAATCGGCACATGAGGGACTTAAACCCTTTAGCTTGTTAAAGAACTTTAACTAAATTTACCATTCAGGGCACACACAAGGGGTTTGCGATAGCGGGGGTTCCGTGCTTCGCAGACACATTTGTGCAAGGTGGAAGTTCAGTTCTCCGAATGAAGTTTAGTGCTAAAACACCCCGCCATCGCAAACCCCCGAACCGTTATAGGCAAGGCAAAACGACATGATTACCTTTCAAGAACTAAAATCAAATTTTGTAAGTGCCTCTGACATTCCATACTTTGAATTAATTAAAACAAAGGAGTGGTATGACAGAAGAGAGAGCATTATAGCAAGAGACGGACACAAATGCACGACTTGCGGTAAACTGCCGACAATGGCTCATTACGACTTTAAATCTGGAAAGACAGTTCTCCTTTGGTTTGGAGAAGAAAAATTGGTTTATGCAAAAAATGAAGACGGACACCTGGTCGAAACTTATTTGCCAGAGGTAACTTTTGCAGACAAGCCCTACTCTTTACACGTTCATCATAAGTTATACGTTCTCGACAAACTTCCATGGGACTATTCCGACAACGAATTAATCGTGCTATGCAATTGGTGTCATTGGGATTTTCATGAAAATAATGTGGTACCAGTTTATAAAACAGCAAATGACAAATTGGAGCAAATCGAAGCGACCCCATGTACACGTTGCAATGGAGCAGGTTGGTTTCCTGAATACACACACGTACAAAGTGGAATTTGTTTTCGATGTCGTGGAGCGAGATACGAACAACTAATTAGACACTGATGCCCTGCCTATAACATATAAGGATTAAACGCAGCCCCGCTTTTTCGGCGGGGTTGCGTTTAATCCTGTGTTGAACAAAGCTTCGGTAGCCTGAGCGTTATGGATTTTGGCTATGGGGTTTTAAAACTAATACCGATGTGATATCTGTAATGGTCCAATTACATTGGCCCAAACAGCTATCCGATCGGCATTATACCAATATTGATTGGAAAAAATATAAATCAAATTGGGATAAGTTTGGATTTAGGGCGGGGTGGTACGACTATTTACCGGGTATTTTTATCTGATTGACTGCGTATCAAGTTTAGTGCTAAAAAACCCGCCCGAACGCAAAGCCGCAAACCGTTAGCTGCAAGCACATGAGACAAATAATTTATACACTATTATTCCTAATATCGACATTGAATTTGTTCGGACAAAAGAGCAAGGAAACATTTAAAGACAAATTTGTTTTTATTCAAAAATCTACTGACACTTCCCGACTCGTTTTTAAACGGACATTTAGGTGTGTTAGCAAAAAAGGAGACGATCTCCCAAGCCTTTTTTATTCTATTAAAAAGACATCTGAAAATATTGGTGCCAATTGTTTCAATTTTAGATCCTACGCTCCAGACAGTTCAAAGGCAATGACATTAACTCTTGACGTATATTTCGGGAACGACTCTATTTTAAAAGCAAATGACGACAATTCTATAAAAAATACTGTTTTTATTTTTGGTAGCGACAAAATATCAAAAGAAATATTTTCATTTAAAGTTGGTAAGAAAAATATTGACATGCCCTCTGGAAAGTATTTTAAATCAATTATTAATGAAGGCAGCGAAGTGAAAGTTAATTTTGGTGGTTTTTTAGGCACAACAGTTTTTATAAAGTGGTATAAAAACAGACATGCCCAATATCTTACATCGACAGGCTTCGGTGTTGCACCCGCACTCTATCCGTCAGCAAACGGGCTTGGAGTTGGCTTTACAATTAACACTGGAAGGGTTTCATATATAGACCCTGACCTTGGACAATTACTAATAATAGTTTTAAAAGAACACCAGGAAGTGGCTGCAACTAACAGCGTACAGCCAAAATAAAATTTGTATATTGACAATAGGACAGCTTGGTAAATTTTACTTTGACTGTACACAAACCATTAGCGGTAATTTCGCAGAACACGTAAACAAACAAAACTTGATTTAACCCAACCTTTCTCCTACATGAATAACCATAAGAGTTTGGGGGCTTTGGAGCTTATCAGTAGATTACAGATAAAAAAGAAAAGCCAGCTAAAAAAGCTGACTTTCCGGTTTGGTGGAGAATATCGGAGTCGAACCGATGACCTCTTGCATGCCATGCAAACGCTCTAGCCAGCTGAGCTAATTCCCCATAATGCTATTCGTACGAAACTATGCAATTGAAATTTCACAATTCGAGTTTAAAGTAAACTGCATAAACAACAAAAATAATTGGCTGCAAATATATACAAACCTACTGAATTTTAACCCCGTCTTTATATGTTGTGCGCATTGTTTCGCGGCCATTGCTATCATAAAAAATCCAATCACCGTTTGGTTTAGAGGTATAAAGTATTTTTTTTTCTTTATTTTTTTTAGGATTATTTAAATCAAACACATCGGCGGTTTTTTCATAAATTTTAAAATGAGTAACACTTTTGAGTGAGGCATTCGGGTTCCATGTTTTACTTTCTCCATCAAGTTTACCTTCTCTGTAATTTTGCTCCTGAGATTTTACACCTGTTTCATAGTAATAAGTCCAAAGCCCATCTGGTTTTTCGTCCTTATAAATTCCTTCGCTTTCTTTAAAACCATGTTCGGTCCATGAAACATAAGTACCGTTTTTGTGTCCATCTTTAAAATCGCACTCTTCCCTTAATTTCCCATTGGTAAACCATGTTTTCCAATGCCCATTTTTCAAATCAAGTAAATATGTTCCTTCATAAAGTGTTTTTCCCGAAGGCAGCCATCCTTTCCACAATCCATTTTTAAGACCTGATTTAAATTCGCCTTCATCTTTGGGCTTTCCATCATCGTACCACGAGTACCATTTGCCCTCTTCCAAACCGGCCTTATATGTTCCTTCCTGTAGCTTTTGATTGTTTTCAAACCATATCGTCCATATTCCCTCCCGCAAATTATTTTTATATGCCCCCTGCTTCCATTTGGTTCCTCCGCGGTACCAGTATGTCCACAAGCTGTCCTGCAAATCGTTTTTGTAAAAACCTTCCGACTCTTTTTTACCCGACACAGAAAACCAATATATCCATTTACCGTTTCGCATATCATTTTTAAAGGCTCCTTCCATTTCTTTTTTTCCAATGCTGTCGTACCATATCCAGTTGCCACTTTTTTTATCGTTCTCAAAAAAACCTTCACGGTTTATACTTCCATTGGAATTAAAATAGGTACACGAACCATTGCGTTTCCCGTTTGAGTACTGTACAACGTAATCAGGGGTCCCGTCGGGTTTCCAAAAATTCCATTTTCCATCCTGTCTGCCTTCTTTGTAATTTCCTTCTCCTTTCTTTTTTCCATTGTTGTAAATAAAAGTGAATTTTCCGTTGCCATTTGTAATAATTTGCTTCCCGTCTTCGCTCCAAAAATTGAGAATATAATTGTCGTCATTCCGGTATTCTATTTCGCTTTTGGCCTTATTATTTGGAAACCATTCTTTCCATAGTCCGGTTTCTTTATCATTCGAATATTGTCCCTCTTTTTGTTTAGTCCCGTTTTTATACCAGCTTATAAAAGAACCGTCTTTATTGTTTTTTTTAAAATGTCCTTCGCTCTCGGGTTGGCCATTTTCGTACCAGTAGCTCCATGCGCCTTCTTTTTTTCCTGTTTTATACGATTCGCGGCTGCGGATTTTACCATTACTTTCAAACCAACCCGTCCACACACTGTCTTCAAGATTATTTTTAAAAACTATTTCCTGAGCTTTGGTGCCGTTAATATACCAGTACATCCAATTGCCTTGTTTTCGTCCGTGCGAATACAGCTCAAGTCCTTTGGGCTTACCATTTTCATAAAACGATTTCCATATACCATCCTCTTTACCCATATTGTAATTACCACTTTTAGCAACAACACCATTTTCGAACCACACACTGAAAGTGCCATGTTGAAGCCCGTTTTTAAAATTTTGCTCGCTTCGTTTTTTTGTTTGTTCTTTATCCCAATATTCCGTTCGTGGTTGAGCAGAGACTGTTTGCAGCAACATAAGTGTAAACAAAGCCATATTAGTAAGCCAACAAAGGAAATTTTTCATCTGTATATATTTTTTAAGTTTCTGATTGTCAGATGGAATACGCCATATTCATTTTCGGTTGGTATGCCGCAGGTATATGGCTATTTCATAAAATTATTCTGCTTCTAATTGGTAAATACTTTGCGTGATACTAACATCGTCTTTAAAGAAATACAATCCTCCCCAGGAGTAAAGCACTTTCAGATAAATGTGAGTTAGTCCGTTTTTGGTAACCGTAACTTTTGTGGTTTTTTTATTTCCTTCCTGAAAATATTCCTCCACCCTATTGTCGGGCAAACTTGGATCTGGAGCCGGTTTTTGTATTGCAACAGTTGTGTTTTTAGCAATTACATCCTTAGCAGCCGATTGACGATTTGCCAACTCAGCTCGTTTACGTTTTTCTTCCTCTATGCGTTGTAGAGCGGCTTTGCGTTTGCGATCTTCTTCTTCCGATGCTTTTTTATTCGCTTCTTCCTGCTTTCTGCGTTCGGCATCATCTTTAGCAATTGCCAACTTCTTGGCGTTTTCTTCCTCTTCAGCTTTACGTTTAGCGAGTTCGTCGGCTTTGCGTTTTTCTTCTTCGGTTTTTGCTTTTAGCTTAGCAGCATCCTCTTCGGCTTTTCGTTTGGCGAGTTCGTCGGCTTTACGTTTTTCTTCTTCGGTTTTTGCTTTTAGCTTAGCAGCATCCTCTTCGGCTTTTCGTTTGGCGAGTTCGTCGGCTTTACGTTTTTCTTCTTCGGCTTTAGCAGCAGCGGTTTTTTTCTTTTCATCCTCTTCTTTTGCTTTCAGCTTAGCATTTTCTTCTTCCGCCTTTTTCTTGGCGAGTTCATCGGCTTTACGTTTTTCTTCTTCGGCTTTAGCAGCAGCGATTTTTTTCTTTTCATCCTCTTCTTTTGCTTTAGCTGCTTTCTTAGCATCTTCTTCGGCTTTGGCCGTAGCAATTTTTTTGGCTTCTTCTTCGGCCTTGGCTGCTGCTTTTTTCTTCGCCTCCTCTTCGGCTTTAATTGCCGCTGCCTTTTTAGCCTCTTCCTCCGCTTTTGCCGCTGCAATTTTTTTAGCTTCTTCTTCGGCCTTGGCTGCTGCTTTTTTCTTGGCTTCCTCTTCGGCCTTAATTGCCGCTTCCTTTTTAGCCTCTTCTTCGGCTGCTTTTTTCTGCGCTAGCTCTTCGGCTTTCTTTTTGGCTTCGGCATCAGCTTTGGCTTTGGCTTCGGCCTTTGCTTTTTCTGCCGCCTCTGTCTCCGCTTTTTTCTTGGCTTCTTCCGCTACTTTTTTCTTAGCAGCTTCTTCGTCTGCTTTTTTCTTGGCAGCTTCTTCGGCTGCATTTTTCTGTGCTATCTCGTCGGCTTTCTTTTTGGCCTCTTCCTCTTTACGTTTTTGTTCAATTTGTTTTTCGGCTTCTTTCAGCTCCGATAAAATAGATTTTGTATAATCGGTATCATAATCAAAATCGTCAATGTCTTCTTTGTAAGCTACACGCGCAACGGGCTGGTTGAATACAACAAGATTTATATCATCGTATTGCTTAAAAATGGTTACGTTGAACAAATAGGGTTCAAATCCATCTTTCAGTAAATCTTTAGGCACGTTTGTAGAAAAGTAAATTTTTTTGGTTATGTAGCCCGGTTTCGAAAACGTAAAGAGAAATTCATTGCCAAACTCGAGATCCACCGATTCTTTTTTCCCATCCGATTCTATTTGCTTCCAGCTTTGTCCGTTTTTTTGAATATTTATTTTTGCTCCATCGCGAGTGCCATTGTCAATCAAAAATTTCAAATTTACTGTAAGTGTTCCGGGTTGAGCATACGTAAAGAAAGGGCAACACCAAAACAAGCCAGCAAAACACAGTACCCTCATGCTTTGTTTAAGGGTGTCTGTTGCAAATTTCAAATGGTATTTATGCAAAATATCCGCTCCCATATTAAAAAATAGCTGTAACCGACAAATATATACAATTCTGCCTGTATCTGTCTATGCAAAAATGTGCCCAAAAGCATAAAAAAATAACAGGAAAATATATTTGGAAATTAACAGGGTTGTTTAACAGGAATACACATTACAATGCCTCCTGAATGAACGCCGACTCGGTGATGT
>JADLGT010000319.1 GCA_020849195.1 Bacteroidia bacterium | reverse complement strand
TTTAAGGATTTCGATGTTCGGCATATACGGTATACAATTTTGTCATAATCCCGATGAACCGTAGATTTTATCGGTCTTTAAGGAGATTACGTAATTTGTTTTGCAGAACTTCGATTTACAATAAATTACATAGTAAGAGCAAGGTAACCTATTTCATCCGTATATATTTTTTATTTTCTGATTGTCGGAAGGAACACCCATGATATTCATTTGTGTTTGTGATACCAAGGGTATCATGGGTGTTTCATAAATATTGACTAAATTTGTTCAACCACTTGTAAAATATGGAGTTTAAGCCGGGCTCCTTGCTCGAAAAAATTGTTTATCCTGACGATTTGCGAAAGCTTACGGAAGTTGAGTTGCCGCAAATATGTAACGAACTACGCCAATATATTATAGATGTGGTGTCGGTTAAGGGCGGGCATTTCGGTGCAAGCCTTGGTGTAGTTGAGCTTACTGTTGCCCTGCATTATGTATTCAATACGCCGATTGATCAATTAGTATGGGACGTAGGTCACCAGGCCTACGGGCACAAAATACTTACAGGTCGCCGCGAAGTTTTTTCTACTAATAGAATATATAAAGGCATCAGTGGATTTCCTAAGCGCAAAGAAAGCGAATACGATACTTTTGGCGTTGGTCATTCATCTACTTCTGTTTCGGCAGCATTGGGCATGGCTACTGCAGCCCATTATAAGAATGAGAAAGACAGAAAAATAATTGCTGTTATTGGCGATGGCGCATTAACAGCAGGTATGGCTTTTGAAGGTTTAAATCATGCAGGATTTATTAATTCGGACATGCTGGTGGTACTCAACGACAATTGCATGTCGATCGATCCTAACGTTGGCGCACTCAACGAGTACCTTACCGATATAACAACTTCTCAAACATACAACAAAGTAAAAGACGATGTATGGCGTCTGCTGGGAAAAATCAGCAAATTCGGACCCAATGCACAAGAGATCGCTTCGAAGGTTGAGAATGCCATTAAAACCACTTTACTTAAACAAAGTAATTTATTTGAGTCGCTTAAGTTTCGTTACTTTGGACCGGTTGATGGACACGATGTAATACGTGTGAAAAAAATTTTAGACGATTTGAAAAATATTCCGGGTCCAAAACTGCTGCACTGCCTTACAGTAAAAGGCAAAGGCTATAAGTTTTCGGAGGAAGGAGATCAAACGGTATGGCACTCTCCCGGTCTATTTGATAAACACACCGGTAAAATAATAAAAGTTGTTTCTAACGAGCCGCAGCCTCCCAAGTATCAGGATGTTTTTGGGAACACGATTGTTGAACTGGCCGAACAAAACCCAAAAATAATGGGAATAACTCCGGCTATGCCGAGTGGCTGTTCACTCAATATTATGATGAAGGCTATGCCCAATAGGGCTTTCGACGTGGGCATTGCCGAGCAGCACGCCGTTACATTTTCAGCCGGACTTGCGACTCAGGGTTTAATTCCGTTCTGTAATATCTATTCCAGCTTTATGCAGCGGGCTTACGATCAGGTGATTCACGATGTGGCACTTCAAAATTTACACGTTGTGTTTTGCTTAGACCGCGGCGGATTGGCCGGAGCCGACGGCCCTACACATCACGGAGCGTATGATTTGGTCTATTTCCGTTGTATTCCAAATATGATTGTGTCGGCTCCTATGAATGAAGAAGAGTTGCGCAATCTGATGTACACCGCTCAACTCGACGAAACAAAAGCTCCTTTTTCTATACGCTACCCGCGTGGCAATGGCGTTCTGTCTGACTGGAAACGACCGTTTAGCAAAATAGAAATTGGCAAAGGACGCAAACTAACCGAAGGCCATGAATTGGCTATACTAAGTATAGGGCACATCGGAAATTACGCAGCTAAAGCTATTGCCGAACTTGCCAAAAAAGGACTTAGCATTGCACATTACGATATGCGCTTTGTAAAACCGATTGACGAAAAATTATTGCACGAAGTATTCAGCAAATTTAATAAAGTTATAACTGTTGAAGATGGATGTATTATGGGCGGTATGGGCAGCGCAGTGCTCGAATTTATGAGCGACCATGGCTATTCGGCACAGGTAAAACGTTTAGGAATACCCGACAGTGTTATTGAACACGGAGAGCAAAAAGAACTTTATGCAGAATGTGGTTACGATGACATAGCTATAGCAGCAGCAGCTTATCAACTGCTTGAAGCCACCGGCGAATCGACAAATGCAGTTGCGGGATAAAAAACCACTACCTATTCTACCGGAGCGCAGACTTTACACAAGAAGCTTAACATCAAAGGGCAAACAACTGAATGTTTTGTGGTTGGATTGCAGCGTGGCACCCTGCTTGTGGCCGGCAGGCGGATTAATGCCGAGTATATTCAATGACAAAGTTTCGGTCAAAATTGATACTCCCCTTTGATGCAATTTATTTTATGTCTGCTGTAATCATCAATCTGGCGCTTGACAAGATTTTGTTTGCCGAAATTATTCTGACAAGATAAACGCCGGGCAAATCTGAAAGATCTATGATTTCAAACCGACTACTGATTAATTTCTCTACTACTTTTTTCCCCAATAAATTTATTACCTCCAACCTATCCCAATCTTTTTCAGTTTGAATAAAAACGAGTCCTGTTGAAGGGTTTGGATAAATTAGGGGTACAGTGGTTGACAAATAATTTGCAGGGATAGAAGTAGTGGGTGAAAATTCGTTAACTCCCATATCAACCCTCGAATTAACAACTCGTTGATTACCATAAAAGTCGAGTTCGTTTACATCGGGAAAAAAAGTC
>JADLGT010000318.1 GCA_020849195.1 Bacteroidia bacterium | reverse complement strand
TTAATCAACCGCCGAATTTGCGGGCGGGCGGTCTTTAACAAATGAATAAGACATATTTGATTATTAAAAAGATAGGATGGTCAAAATCTTTTGGTACAAATTGGAGCTATCGCTATTATGATATAACCATAATTAGCGATAATTTGGATTTGTTAAACCTACAAGGCATATATGCGGACACTTTTGGAAGCATAGAAAACTATTTTAGCAAATTACGCAACATAAAAAATGTTAGCGTGATTATTGATAGCAGTTTACCTGATTTAAAACTACCGCAAAGAAAAATGTTAAAAATGGCCGCAAAAAAAGATTTTAAAACCATTTATAATTTATTAATCAACTAACATGAAGCTATACGCAACATTAACTAATTCAAAAGGCAAAAAAGAAGGGATTGGAGATAATGAATGGATCGAAATAGAATTATCATTTGGCAATTTATTGATTGGCCGAGTGATAATGAGATACGAAGAAGTCAATAATAATAGTTTTGCTGCCTATTTTTATCCGATAACATCCAATATCGGGAAAAGCGGTAGAATACTATTGCACGAAGCAAGGCAAAAGCAACAAGGCGAAAAATGGTTATTCGATCACGGCGGCGAATGTAAAATATGCCATCGTGTAGAAATAACCGAATTAAACAAACAAAACATTTGTTTTGAATGTTTCAAATAAAAGCCAAAAAGCAAACAGCCGAATCACCCGCAAGATTCGGTTTTTTGTTATGCAAACCAAAATGACCCGAACCATATTGACAAAAAGCGTAATATATGTTTTGATAATTTTCGTAATAGAAAATATCGGGTAATTTTACGAAAAAATCTAAATTTTTCTATTTAAATGTTGTCATAATCAAATGGGCTGGCCGTATTTTTCCTACCCGAATTCAACATACTGCGGCCCCTGCGCCTCCACCTTATTCCCAAATATATCCATTGAAAATCTTAAATTAAATTCTACGCTAAAATCGGTAGTAAAACTCTTGCCCAACCCTCTTTTAAGCGCGTGCTGGGCTTTTATTTTATTCTTCAAGTGGTTCACGCACACCACATACGCCCAATTATTGAAATTCTTGTTTTGATTGTAATGTGTTTTTTGTTCCCAAATCCGCACCCGCAAATCTTGGGCGATGTCTTCCCACGAAAGATACGCAAATTGATTGAAAAACCCCGAATAATACTTTTTGGCCAATATGGTCAAAGTCGGGTCAAACCCGTTTAACAAGTCCTCCCAAGACATTATGAATTTGCCTTGCTGGTAGCCAAGGGAAGTTATTTAATTCCTGCCGCTCAACATACTCCTTAACCTTATCAAAAACTGCTCCACGGATTTTGCCTTGTCCAACTTGGGCTGACAATTGAAGTCAATCAACGGCAAGGGGTCAATGTAATTCCCGTCCAATCTGGTTTCAAAGTGTAAGTGGCTTCCCTTGCTCCCGCGACATTTCAAGGGGACTTCCACGCCGTTGACCAAGCAATACCCGCTATTCCCCATCTGGCCGATCACTTGGCCTTTGTCTAACCAATCGCCTTCTTTGACGGGAATGATTTGTAGCAAGTGCCAAAACAGGAATTGCAACCTCGGCTCGGCGTAGTCGGTAAGCAATACGCCGTAGCCCTTCTGGTAGGCCGGGTAGTAATCATTGTCGATGGTCAGATCAGTGATTACCTTTTCCACCTTGCAACTGCTTGGGGCGGTCAAGAATGTGCCGTAGCAATTCGCAAACGCGAAATCAATCGCCTGATGGCCGGAGTGAAACCCTTGTGTGATGTGTTCTCGCTTGCACCCCGGATAAGGAACAGATAGTTTTTTCATATTTTTCCCCTGTCGGGCGTGCATACGCTCAACAGGGATTATATCTTTCCCGCGCCCCAATTGCCTCCCGAAGCGCGGGGAAGATAGTCGGATTGCCATTTAGAGTAGATCGGAAGTCCGGTTTTTGTTTTATAATCCAAAGAGAACGCCACCAGAGCGGTAGTTTTTCCTTGCCCCAATGTGCCTTGAATGCCGATGATCATAATTTTTTTTGATTTAGACTAATTCCCACCGCCATTTATCCAACAAACTTATCATTTGAATTTGACGGTTCGGCCGATTATTCCAGCTATGACCTCTCACAGGAAATGGCTTTGCACCAATAGCTTTTAAAGACGATTGGCTTTCAGTTTTCAAGCTATATGTGTAAATCTTTTTATAACCCATCAATTTTGCAATTTTGGCACATCTTCCATAAAGCATAGAACAAGCATTTGGATACCCCTCCAAAACACAAACTCTCAAAATTTCCAATGACTCATCATCATTTAATTCCCTCGCAATGGGACGGCCGGCAATGGCAACCCCTATCATTTCATTATTATAATATAGCGAAATGGCAAATTTGCCGCCATTACCGGCCGTGCAACCATTATGCCGATGAAATTTTTTGACAAATTCATTTGCTGATTTTAGAGAAATTGGTTTAATTTCCATATTTTTTATATCTCCGAAGACAATGCGTGAGGGGCGCGCCCTGATTCGAACAGAGGAATATCCTTTCGGAGTGCGTACCACCGCGACCTCACACCCCCCACGGATTGACTTCGGAGATTGGGTTATCCCTGTATAGCGTGTTTTTGTTGGAATACGCCCGACAGGTGATTTACTCCAACATTTTTTTTATCCTTTCTCGGATTTCGGCCTTTGCGGCGTTTTTTCCCGCAGTTATTGTCCGCTTATATGTTCCACCTTGCGGTTCGGTATCATCTCCCACCATCTCCTCCGTCAACTCGAAAAAGGCGAGGCGGTAGAATTGTTTGATTGCTTTTGGCGTTATATCTAAATCATTCCTAAAATCAACATCATCGGAAAAGGTATTTAGATTAGAACAAAATTTATCATCAAATTCCTGCTCATAGTCCTTTAAAGTTTTCATAAGTTTATTTTACTTCTCCAATTTTGAAGTATTATTTCTGGCGGGCGGTTGGGATAATCACATCGCGGATGTAATCAATGTTTCGCTGTAAAAAATCAGTTTCTTGTGTTGAGGACGAAAAAACTTTTTTCAATTCTACTCCGAACTTATCGGCAAAATCTTGCAATAAAACATCAATCCACTCCTCGGCTGGTTGATTCCCTGTCGAGCGTGTTTCGTTGGGAATACGCTCAACAAGGGTTGTTATTGTCTCGCCTTTACCTCCGCTTGGGTAGTGATTTATTTTGTTTTCCATAAGTTTATTTTACTTCCTCTCCAATTTTTACGGGGCAAAGGGGTTATTTTATCATCTTCACCCGCCCCTTGAAGCGGGAGATGAATAATTTTCAATTATTTCCTTTAACTCGCTGATAGAATAAGCATTACCTTTGATCTCGGCATCACGGCGCAGTTGCTTTAAATCTATGCCTTCCTCCACCAAACGCTCGGCATAAATTGCAAGGTTTCCGTGCCTGTAAGTATTGCAACAAGCACCCTGTATTCTTAAATTTCGCTCGTCAAAATCAAGTTTTCCGTGAAAATAATGGCCTATCATCGAATCCTGCCAGCGCATAACTTTCAAACAGGTGTAGCACTTAACATTTCCATTCTCATCCGCCGCCGCTTGCCTCATCGCCTTGCTTTGTAATTCCCACGCTTTCTTGAATAATCTTTTACGATAGGTTTCGCCCTGCTCAAATCGGGCTTTCTTTTTTGCTTTGGATAAAAGTTTGGCTTCGGCCTTTTTTCTTTTATCGGCAAGGATGCACTGGTAGCAAAGTGCACGATTTTGAACTGCCTGATTTCCGCACTTTCTACATTTTCTTTTTCTAAATTTAATCATAACTTTTTATTTTTTGCGGGTTGCAATTCCTTTTTTCATAATTTCCATTCTTCCGTCCTTAATCATATGACATTTACGGCACAACCATTCCCAATCAGTCAAATTTCTCTTATAAGTATGTCCTATATTAGATAACTCTACGAAGCCAACATTACTACACATCTGACATTTATTAGGTTTAATAATCCTATTTTTAACCCAAGTATGCAATGAGTAATATCCAACTTTATCTCCCTTCCACATCGGATTATTTTCATTTTCCATCGATTCTTTTAATCTACAACCACAACTTTCAGTTTCTTTACTAATCAAATATTTTCTTCTAACCATTATCTCGTTTCCACAATCACATTTACATAACCAAACTGCGCCAATATAATCTTGATTTATAACTTTTATTGCTGTTAATCTTCCAAATCTCTTTCCGATAATATCTTGTTTAACACGATGCTTGCGGCGATTTTGGACGGCCTTGTTTCCGCATTTGCAAATCCTCCGCTTAAATTTCATTGTTTTATTGGTTAGACGGCTAAATACTCAACTTTCGCATTACAAACGCTCACAAGGGCATTTAAATGGCTTACAGAGGCATTATACGGGACTTGCGTAGGTCGAATTTTTAATCGGCAAGTATATTTTCGGCTTATAATACCCGCAAGCGTTGTTTTTCTCCCTTGCCACGAAAGCGGGAAACTCTTGGCATCTGCCCTCTCCCTTGCCTTCGGGGATGTATTTGGAGCAGTCGGCGCATTTAGGTTGTTTATTTGGCTTCATTTTTTGGCTTAATGATTAAAATATCACTTCCGTTTTGCGCCTCGATCACATTGAAGTTGTCTTTGATGCACTTGATCGGCGCGTTCTCTATCCCGTGCTGGATAATTAGGGTGATTGTTTTTTCGAGGTAGTAATCTTGATTCATTTTTTTGTTTTAAAGTTATTAGTTCGTCTTGCAAATCAAAGTTCCGGCTATTTAATTCCCTTATTGTTTGGGCGTATATCTCGTTGTCGGATTGGATGTTTGAAATCTCGATGTCCTTTGAGATGTTGTTTTGCTTTCTGCCCCCGTAATAGCCCGTGAAAAAGGCGGCGGCGAAAAAGAGGGCAAGGTAGAGTTCAATCATTTTTTTGTTTTTTTATATACCTCCCGCACTCGGGAAGGTTTGATCTAATAAGCTGTTCTTTTCTGATGGAACACTCGCCGTACTTCTTGTGGTGGGGCTGGCTGGCTAAGTAGTGGGCGGGCTGGTAGTATTTACAGGTTTGGCAGGTCATACTAAAAAGGGATTTTGCTCACATCCACCTCCTCATTAAATCCATACTTCTCATCAAACGCTTTGGCTTCTTGGGCGATGGGGTCGGCCTTTGCAAAAACCCCCGTCCTGATACCTTGTTTCATTGCCTCAAACATCGCTATTCTATTGCGCTCAAAGTCGGGGTCGTTGTTGGCTTGCGCCTTTTCGCGGTAGTATTTCAAGGTTTGCAAACTGCTAAAAAGTTTTAAGTATTCCAGATATTGCTTGTGCTTTTCTTTGTTGTTTTTGGTAAGCACGATGTCCAGCGAGCGGGTTGCGCCCATTTTGATAAATCCTTTCTCCTCTAAAAAGTGATACTTCTGCCATTCGGTAAATTGGGGGTGCGCCTCTTTCCACGCCTCAAACTCACCCTCGAACGCCCGCACCTTATCTTTTTCGATCCCGTCCACGGCGACATTGTATTCGGATTTATCCTCGTCTTTTAACTCGCTGTCCAATTTCACCGCCTTAATGTCGTCGCCATTGAAACAAATATCGCCCAGATCAATCTTGTGGCCTTTAAGCAATCCTTGATACCACTGGTCTTTGAATTTGATTGCTTTGTCGTTGGTGATTTCAACCTCACCCACGCCACGGATGTAAATTTTTGCACACATATTTTTTTAAAATTTAATTACTTTTTCCGGTGCGTCCTTGCTCCATTCATCGGCTTTTAACAACCAAGTCGCTAATCTGCGCCTATAGTCAAAGGTCTTTTGCAACTCCCAGCGTTGCCTTTTTCCGTTGGCAGTGGGTTCTGTCCAATAATCGACAAACTTCTTTACTTCGCCCCGGATAAATCTTTCGGGAAGGCCGCGCGCCTCTACCAACTCTTTGATTTCGGATTCCTGGCTTTTAAGAAATTCAAGAAATGCTTGGCGGGGGGTGGG
>JADLGT010000317.1 GCA_020849195.1 Bacteroidia bacterium | reverse complement strand
TTAGTATCGTGCTATGCGTTGCTTGCTATTCCGTTCGGGTACTTTATAAAAAACCATCCTCAGAAATGGCTAAAAGCGATTATGGTAGTATTATTGGCACTTAATCTTTTTCAAACTTGGCAAACAAAAGCTAAAATAATCAGTTCCGAACGAATGACAGCGGCATATTATTTCAGAATATTCGGGAAAACAAACGTAACCGATGCTGATAAAAAATTATTACTCGTACAACGACCTTCCGATGCAGTTGAAACTATGCCGGATACACTTTCTTGCCAAAAAAGCTTTTTGCAAAACGAAAGTTTCGAAAACGAAACCGACAAACAGCATTTCTCAAACTCATTTGCTTCCGCAGGGCAATATTCATTAAAAATGGACAGCACATTTCCTTACACAAAACCATTCGAAATGCCGTATAAAGAAATAACAAACGCAGAATATGCGTGGATACGATCAAGTGTTTCTGTTTTTTTTCCAAACGAAAATACCGAAGGCAATTTGCCACTGATTGTAGTGTCGTTTGTTAACAGAAAGGATGAGTCGTACAAATACAGAACATCGGAAACAATTAAAAGCAAAAAATCGGAGAATGGATGGGTTACAGTTACAATGGATTATATGACTCCGGAAGTAAGAAGCGCGAACGATAAAATAAAAATTTATTTATGGTACCGAGACAAACAGCCAATATTTGTTGATAATTTTACTATCGAAAAGTTTGAACCTGCAAATGCTATTGAACAATGACAACACGTAATATGCTGCTCGCATTTTTATTTCTAATTCTGTCTCACTTTTTATTGCCTGCGCAACCCGTATGGGAAGCTTTAGGCCCTGTTTACAACCCTGGACTAGGAATAGGCCGCCTCGAATGTATTGCTTTCGACCCCGCTTATAATGGGGAAACAAATAAAATAATGTATGCCGGATCTCCAACCGGTGGATTATGGAAAAGTATTAATAACGGAGAAAGCTGGAGTAATAACGATTGCAGCACCGATCAACTTCCGTTTATTGGCGTTGCTGATATAGCCATAAATCCAAAAAATTCGAAACAATTATATATCGCTTCCGGAACGCGTTACAAACGAAAGCACATATCTCCATTAAACATTTATGTTACAAACGATGGCGGAAAAACATGGTCAAGTGTATCAGCCGGATTAACTTTAAATCCAAGTACGCCAAATTGTATAGCACGTTTAGTAATGGACCCGGTAAAAAATAAAATACTTTATGCCGCTACTTCGCAAGGAATTTATAAAACAACCAATGCCGGAAAAAAGTGGTCAAAAATTTTAAACGGCGATTACCACGGGCTTGAATTAAATACTCAAAACAGCAAAATTATTTATGTTGCCGGAACCCGCACGAATTACAATAATGATATTGTAATCATGCGCTCGACTGATGCAGGTAAAACATGGGAAATAATGGCCGACAATCAAAATGTGTTTACCTCAAAAGAAAATATGATAATTGATATTGCTATTGCTCCATCCAATCCTTCTATTGTTTATGCTATGATTGGAAATAAAGACAAGGCGAACAACAACGATCTGTACGTTTCGACCGATGCATGTAAAACATGGAAGGCTAAAACAATTCCCTATCCGAACGATCACCGCGATAAAGTTTCCATTGGTGTAAATCCTGTTGACCCCAATCAAATTTATATTGGAAAAGCATGGGAGTTTTACCGGAGTAAAAATATTACCGACACCACATTTAACACTCGGAATATTTACGAGAACTGGGAAGGCCTTACCATAGGTCATGCCGATATACATGATTTTGCCTTTGCTCCCATCACACATGAGCTGTTTGTAGCAAACGACGGTGGCTTATGGAATGCCACACTTCGAAAAGATGCAAGTAATGGGTTAAACATTGCTACTATAAATTCAATAGGCTCTTCGGAGACCAAATCAGGATTGGTAATGAGCGGTCATCAGGATGCCGGAGCCAATATTTTCGACGCATCACTTCCTGCCGATAAACAGTGGCGTAATGTACTTGGCGGAGATGGGCGCGAAGGCATTATTGATTATACCAACGATAAAATTATTTTTTCTGCCGCTTTAAATTTAGGAACAACAGATACCTATGGACTGAATATGCGTTCGGTTAATGGAGGCAAATCATTTTCAGGCATTCTTAAACCCCGCGATTACAACCTCAATGCGCTAAACAACGGGCCGGTGGTTGAAGACCCCATTGACCATAATGTTTATTATTTCGGATTTACGCAATTGTATAAGGGCACTTTTCAAAATGAAACCGATAACGAAATTCAGTGGGAGCGGCTTACCCGAATCGATAGCATGATGCCCTATTCGGTTTTAACCGGCATTGATGTGAATCTCGCCGACCATAAACGTATTTACACAGGGTTTACGGGAGGCAGAATTTTTAAGACCTCGGTTGGTGGCGGAAGTGAAGCCTGTTACAATGGTTGTTGGGAAGAGATAAGCCCATTTAAACCCCGCGTATATTTCAACTTTGTAAAACCTGTTTCGGCTTCCGATAACCCCAACAAAGTTTGGGCTGCATTTACAGGCGCTTATATGTACAATGATGATATAGACACCGCCGTTGCCGGCAGCAATAAAATAATGTATTCAATAAATGGAGGAGCAAGCTGGGAGCCTTTCGCTCAAGGCCTGCCTGAAACGCCCGTGTACAGCCTTGTTTACCTAAGAAATAGCAACGACATGCTTTTTGCAGCTACCGATCGGGGAGTTTATTTCCGTAATGCATCAACGACTAAGTGGGAGCCTCTTCCCGGTAACTTACCTAATGTAATTGTAAGTGAGCTGGAAATAAATTACCATGAGAAAAAACTGTATGCAGCAACATACGGGCGCGGGTTATGGAGCATCGATATTTCATCGTATATGAAATAATGATTGCGGAAATGTTCATTAATATATTCCTCTTCTGCCGGGCTGTGGCTTTCATTTTTATTTATATTTATGCTCCCAAATTCAGAAGGTAACTAGTAATTAAACAATTGGTGTAAATGAGCACGCTGTCCGATTTCAAAGTGGTTGTTGCGGGGTCCGAACATGTTGTTTTCAAAGAACAAATTGTAAACGAAATGGCCGAATCGGCCAAGGTGCGTGGCACCGGCATTGCTAAACGCTCGCCCGATTATGTCGCGCAGAAAATGCGTGAAGGTAAGGCGGTTATTGCTGTTCATAACGATGGCACTTGGGCTGGCTTCTGTTATATAGAAACATGGAGTCACGAACAATTTGTCGCCAACTCCGGACTCATCGTAAATCCTGTGTTCCGCAAAAGCGGATTGGCAAAAGCCATCAAGAAAAAAATATTTGAACTGTCTCGACAAAAATATCCAAATGCAAAAATTTTCGGATTAACTACCGGACTTGCGGTAATGAAAATAAACTCCGAACTGGGCTACGAACCCGTTACTTATTCTGAGCTTACAACAGATAACGATTTTTGGAAGGGATGTCAAAACTGTGTCAACTACGACATTCTATCCATGAAGGAACGGAAAAATTGTTTGTGCACGGCTATGTTGTACGACCCTGCCGAAAAGGAAATAAAAAAAATAGAAACGCCTGCCGAGACTTTTAAAAAGCGTTCGAAGTTGTATGAGCGGTTTATACGGCTTAAAAATTTTATCCTTTTAAAAAAAGAACTGATTACAAAAAATGAATAAGAAAAAAGTTGTGCTTGCCTATAGTGGCGGCCTCGATACTACGTTCTGCGCCATTCACCTGTCAAAAGAAAAAAACATGGAGGTGCATGCCGTAACCGTTGATACCGGTGGTTTTTCGAAACAAGAAATTTCAGAAATTGAAAAACGCGCCCTGTCGCTTGGCTGCGCCTCTTATTCGTGCATTAATGCCGTAGATGATTTTTACAACCGCTGCATTAAATATCTCATTTACGGAAATGTATTGAAGAATAATACATATCCTCTTTCCGTAAGTGCCGAACGTATCTTTCAGGCACTTACCATAGCCGACTACGTAAAGAAAATAAAAGCTGATGCCGTTGCTCACGGAAGTACCGGAGCCGGCAACGACCAGGTTCGGTTTGACATGGCTTTTAACATACTTATACCTTCGGCCGAAATTATTACACCTATTCGTGATTTGAAGTTGTCGCGCCAGGAAGAAATTGAATACCTGAAAAAGCACGGTGTGCAGATGAATTTTGAAAAAGCTGCATACTCCATTAATAAAGGTATCTGGGGAACATCGGTAGGAGGAAAAGAAACCTTAACATCGGCAAACTATTTGCCCGAAGAAGCTTTTCCTTCTCAGCTAAAGAAAAAAGAAGCAGAAGATGTTACACTTATTTTTGAAAAAGGAGAACTGATTGGATTGAACAACGAAAAATATGCTCCTGCAACAGCCATTGCCAAACTTAACGAAATGGCATCCGCATTTGCTATAGGCCGCGACATTCACGTAGGCGACACAATCATCGGCATCAAAGGTCGAGTGGGCTTTGAAGCATCAGCTCCGCTCATCGCAATTAAAGCACATCATACGCTTGAAAAGCATACACTAACTAAGTGGCAACTCTATTGGAAAGATCAATTGAGTGTGTGGTACGGCAATTGGTTGCACGAAGGACAATTCCTCGATCCGGTAATGCGAAACATAGAGAAATTTTTAGAGGATACTCAACGTTTTGTAAATGGAAAAGTTTTTGTTACGCTTGCCCCCTATACTTTTAAAGTAACCGGAATAGAATCCGATCACGACCTGATGTCGGCTAAATTTGGCAGTTACGGCGAGATGAATAATTCATGGACAGGAGATGACGTTAAAGGGTTTGCTAAAATTTTTGGTAATCAGGTGGCCATTTACAATGCTGTAAATCAGTTAAACAAAACATGAGTAAAAAAATTAATATCGGAATTGTAGGCGGGGCAGGCTATACAGCAGGAGAAATGCTGCGTATTTTGATTTTTCACCCCCAGGTAAGTATAAAATTTGTACACAGCACATCTAACGCAGGAAAATATATTTATGACGTACACACAGACTTATTTGGAGATTGCGAACTTAAATTTAGCTCTGAAATAAATCAAGATATAGATGTTCTTTTTTTATGTTTGGGGCACGGCGACTCCGTAAAATTTCTCGAACAAAATACTATTCATAAAAAGATTCGAATCATCGACCTCAGTCAGGATTTTAGGGTGAATACTTTTTTCAAGAAACAAAATCGAACATTTATTTACGGCCTGCCCGAGTTAAATAAGCAGGCAATAGAAAAAGCGTCGAACATAGCTAATCCCGGATGTTTCGCAACTTGTATTCAATTGGCCTTATTGCCTTTGGCAGATAAAAAACTTTTGAATGATGATGTACACGTATCGGCCGTTACCGGCAGCACAGGGGCAGGGCAAGCCTTGAAGCCCGAAACACATTTTTCATGGCGACAAAGTACTCTCTCTATTTATAAAGCTTTTGAACACCAACATCTAAATGAAATAACTCACTCGGTTTTGCAACTTCAACATAATTTCAAAAAAAATATCTACTTCATACCTTATCGGGGAAATCATACACGGGGAATTATTGCCAATGTTTATACAACTTTTAAAGGCACTGAGCAGGAAGCAAAAAAATTATATAAAACTTTTTACAAGGACGCTGTATTTACACATGTAAACGATAATAAAATTGATTTAAAACAAGTGGTGAATACCAATAAAGCATTTTTGCATATAGAGAAACATGGGGAGCAACTATTAATTACAAGTATTACTGATAATTTGCTGAAAGGAGCATCGGGGCAAGCTGTTCAGAATATGAATCTGATGATGGGATTAGATGAAAAAACAGGATTGAAATTGAAAAGCAGTGGGTTCTAATTTGACAGCAGTGTTTTTCTCGCCCCCTCACAATGATAAAAAATAAAGCATGAACTTATTCGACGTCTATCCCCTATTCAACATTGCTATCGTTAAAGCTCAAGGCTCAACACTGTGGGATGAGAATGGAGAAAAATACCTTGACTTATATGGCGGACATGCTGTTATTTCTATCGGCCACACTCATCCGCATT
>JADLGT010000316.1 GCA_020849195.1 Bacteroidia bacterium | reverse complement strand
TAATAAAAAAAATATCTCCTCGTATTTACACCACCAATCTTACCGAAACACCAGCATCTATTATTAAGCGTAACATCTTTCATATTATTGCCAACTTATATCCTGGAGCTTTATTAAGTCATCGCTCTGCATTAGAATTTAAACCAACCGAATCGGGTGATATTTTTCTTACACATTCTTACACGAAAAAAATAAAGCTGCCCGGCATAACAATCAATTTTTTAGAAGGCCATAAGCCAATTGATGGCGATAACCCATTTGCCGGAAATCTGTTTGCTTCACAAAAAGAAAGAGCATTACTCGAAAATTTACAGGTATCAAGAAAAACAGGTTCAAAATCAAAAACAATTACGCTACCCGAAATAGAAGAAAAATTAGAACAAATAATTCAAGTGCATGGCGAAGAAGGAGTAAATGCATTAAGAGATAAAGCCAAAAAAATTGCACAGCAAATAAATATGCCCGATGAGTTTGAAAAATTAAATAAAATCATCAGCTCATTGCTTACCACAAATACATCTAAAAATTTAAAATCACCTTTAGCCATTGCAAGAGCTTTCGGTGTTCCTTACGATTCTGCTCGTGTAGAACTATTTCAAGTATTGTTTCAAGCTCTACAACAAAAAGAATTTAATTATTATCCCGATAAAAACACAAGCAAACAAGCTTACAGAAATTTCGCATTTTTCGAAGCGTACTTTTCAAACTATATCGAGGGTACTGTATTTGAGATTGATGATGCTAAAAAAATCATTGAAACACAAATGCCCATTCCTGCACGAAATGAAGACTCGCATGATGTGTTAGGCACCTACCAATTGGTTTCAAACCAAACGGAAATGAGTACCGTACCAAAAACAAAAGAAGAATTTTTAAGTATAATTTTATATAGGCATCAAATATTATTAAGTGCTCGTACAAGTAAAAACCCAGGGCAGTTTAAAGACAAAAACAATCGCGCAGGCGAAACATACTTTGTAGATTTTAAATTGGTAAAAGGAACATTGGTAAGAGGTTTTGAGTTTTATCAATCACTCTCACACCCATTTTCAAAAGCGGCCTTTATGATGTTTTTAGTAAGCGAAGTACATCCTTTTTTAGATGGTAATGGAAGAATAGCAAGAGTAATGATGAATGCCGAATTAACAAAAGAAGGGCAAAGTAAAATTATTATTCCTACCGTTTTCCGTGATGATTATATGGGGGCATTAAGAAAACTAACAAGACAATCAGACCCTACACCATATATCAAAATGTTACAACGCACCCACGAATTTAGTGCAACCATCTTTGATGAAAATATGAATGCAATGGAAAAACATTTAAAAGAATGTGATGCATTTAAAGAACACAACGAGGGCAAACTAAAAATTATTTCAAAAGATTAACTCTGCAACGCAATGCCAATGCGGGTTTAGCAATTATTTTACAAACTCTTGATATTTACTTTTTGCGATTTCCAAAAAAACATTTTAAATTTGTATTGTCATTGAACATTTTTCGCTCTTGCGACAATCAAAATTTGAACAATGACAAATGCAAGTGAAATAAAAAAAACTGCCGCTCAATATATTAAAGAGGGCATCTACTCAAAGGGGTTTCAAACCCTGTTACAATTAGAAACAGAGCAATTTGTTTCAGTAGTAATTAATGAAAAATTAGTTCAGAAAGAAGAAGTAGCCGATTTTTTTTGGCGTGATTTTGTATTAAATGAATCCATTTTTACAGAACTATTTAATTCAAAAGAATCTTTACAACTCCTAAACATCTATTTTTCGGTTTACAAAAAACCAAACGAAGTTTTCCTTAAAAAACTATCACAACGGTTTCCCGATACACTAATTTCAGCGTTGAGGTTAAATAGCGTTTTTCTTATTCCTGAATTTAAAGCTGCTCTTTTAGAACTCGATTTCGAAAATAACACGCACCGGCAAAATCAAAATTTGTGAAAATTTATTGGTAATACGGTAGAGCAATTTCGGAAAAAGATTAATTTAAAATTCGAAAAAATCTATTCTTTACCCCACAATCAAATTCTTGCCGATGTACTAATATGGATAGAAATCAAACAATACGAAAATGGGCTTAATAACCAAGAAAACATTAATACATTAGGCAGTGTATATAGTATTTTCATTGCACATTGGTTGAGCGCATTCGACAGTTCAAAGCCAAATACTATAAATGAAACAGAATTAATAATATCCTATTCTGAATTACTAAAAAAGTATCGTAATAACGAAAGTGAATTAGAAAACAGTAATGTACATAAATTACTAAATGAAATATTTCAATGGGTTAAATTAGAAGACCAACGGAAAGCATTGTAGTTTAACCTTACTAACCGACAGCGAGTGTGTTACATCGCCTTCGGCTCTCTGCGTGTTGTCGCTCATGTTCTCAAAATTCCAATTTTGAAAATCAATTAACGCACAAGGAAATGCCACTGCCGGGCGACCGTGTGTATAGTCTTCCAACTGCCCAAAATCTTGCGAAATGTATTTTATTTCGGGCGTGGTAGCAGCAATCTGATTAAGTATTGCTCCAAAAATAGTTGCAAAAGGACTGTTCATTTTATTTGAGGTTTAAAATTGGTTTAAAAAAGTTTTCAATGGTTTTGTTGGCTTCGTTCTGCAAGGTTTGGCTTGGGTAGCTATCGGTGGGTGCGAATTGGCGTTTTTTTAAATTCATGTTGCGGCTAAATCCGTTTACCTTACCTGTACTCAGTTTCTTTTTTTTTCCTTTACCTAAGTTTGAAAACTTACTGCGTTCGTGCGCCTTAACATTCACGCGACCTTTAAAACCCTCATTGTGCGCTTTAGCATACAGCACGTTGGTATAAACTTCAACGCCATCGGGCATTAGGTTTGTTTTAAAACTGTTTCTTAATTTAGGTACAACGCCGTGTAATATGTTTCTTCCTGTTGGAGTCTTTAACGCTTTCCATTCTGTGCCTTCCCAACTTTGGTTGTCAAAATTTTGCAAAACAAAACGTTCTCCCACAATGCCAAGTTCCTTGTATAGGTTTGGCATTTGGGTTTTAACCTTATCAGCCATTTCTTTTAGCTGTTTATTCATCTCATCAAAGTTCATCAGTGTTTAAATTTAGTATCTTCAATGGTTGTAATGTTTTGTGCAGGTATAGCGTTTACAGCGGTGTTGTATGCCGTTGCCGAAGCCCCCCCGTCTAACGCGCCGCTATACACAGCCATAGCCACCCCTGCAGCGTTTTTAACAGTGGTTATTGCAGCTTCCAAACGTTGTAGTTCGGTGCGTAAAATACCCACATTAACCAATCCGTTGTTGTTACCGCCATTGGCAATAATGCCGTTGCTGTCAAACTTCATAGTGGTATTGCCTATCTTCAATACCCATTTATCAATTTTGCTACATTGCAGTAAGCACATATCCACACTGTTTTCCATACGGCAAGCCACTACATAGCTACCCTTTTTAGGAACTACATACACGCCTTCATCATCGCCTGTAATCACTTTTAAACGCACATTATAAACAGTTATCGTGTCGGTTAATTTCATGTCAAAAGTGTGTTCGTTTTCATCAACACTATCCACTGTTCCGCGATAGATTTCGTGCATACCCACTTCGGCAAGTTGTTTAATTCCCTCAAAAATTTTTTGTCTTTCCTTCGCTCCCATAATTAAATATCTGATAATTTAACGCCAATCTGTACATCTCGTCGTCCGCCACTTTGCCCATAAGTTGTTTCAACGCTTTCCACAAAATAATTGCCCTGCCTTTCCGGGTACTTCTTATCGTACAGCGATGCTCTGTAACCATTTTGCACAAACGGAATAAGGAAACCTGTATATGAACCCTCATAGCCGTCATAAGTCTCTTTTTTTAGCGCAGCTTCGGCAATCTCTTTTAATTTTTTGGTGTCGCTCACAATGCTTATGGTTTGTTTTTTTACCACCCCACCAGGTGTTCCTGCCGAAATGGTTACGGCTTCGCCTGTACTCTTTTTAAATTCAAACTGCACCTGCACTTTCACATCGTCTGCTTTGCGAAGTTTAAGGTTATCGGCACTTACTACGTTCCAACCTATGCGGTGTTTTATGGATTT
>JADLGT010000315.1 GCA_020849195.1 Bacteroidia bacterium | reverse complement strand
TCTGACAACAGAAAATTATTTGCCGGAAAAATTCCCTATCGATATTATTTTAACCAGTGGTGCTTCCTGCCCCGATGCTATTGTTGACGGTGTACTCCAAAAAATAGTGTCGTACTATTCAAATGCAAAAAGTGTTGATGAAGTGTTGAAGGAGATTATATCCGAAAGCTAAATAGTACCATTCATAAACACTATCTTTGCAACTTCTTTACAACTAAACATGATAGCAGTATCTAATCTTTCATTACGTTACGGAAAACGTATATTGTTTGACGACGTAAATATAAAGTTCACGCCCGGCAATTGCTACGGAATAATAGGTGCGAACGGAGCCGGAAAATCAACCTTTTTAAAAATTCTTGCGGGCGAAATTGATCCTACAACAGGTCATGTAGCTATTACACCCGGCGAACGTATGAGTGTGCTAAAACAAAACCATTTTGAGTTTGACTCATACACTGTGCTGCAAACAATTTTAATAGGCAATAAAAAACTGTGGGGTGTGATGCAAGAGAAGGATGCACTTTATGCCAAAGCCGATTTTAGCGATGCCGATGGAGTGCGCGCTGCTGAACTCGAAACTCTTTTTGCCGAAATGGAAGGATGGAACGCCGAAAGCAATGCCGCCAATATGCTGAGCGAATTAGGTGTGAACGAAAATTTTCACAACACGCTCATGAGCGAAATAAGCGGAAAAGAAAAAGTACGGGTACTGTTGGCACAAGCGCTTTTTGGAAACCCCGACATATTATTGCTCGATGAGCCTACCAACGACCTTGATGTGGAAACAATTAACTGGCTCGAAAATTTTTTAGCCGAATTTAAAAATACCGTCATTGTGGTTTCGCACGACAGGCACTTTCTTGATGTAGTTTGTACACATGTGGCCGATATTGATTTCAGCAAAATACAATTGTACACCGGTAACTACACATTTTGGTACGAATCGAGCCAATTGGCACTTCGCCAAAAATCAGATCAAAATAAAAAGGTTGAAGATAAACGTAAAGAGCTACAAGAATTTATTGAACGCTTTAGCGCCAATGCTTCAAAGTCGAGACAGGCAACAAGCCGAAAAAAATTATTAGAGAAATTAGTAATTGATGAAATAAAACCCAGCACCCGCAAATACCCCGGAATTATTTTTAAAGCCGACCGCGATTGCGGCGATCAAATATTACACGTTGAAAGTCTCAGCAAATTATCGCCGATAAAAACACCTTATTTTTCCAACATTACATTTACCATGGTTAAAGGCGACAAAATTGCTTTGCTGTCGCGCGATCATATTGCCATCACTTTATTTTTTGAAATATTGATGGGGCTTGACAAGGCCGATAGTGGCAACTTTAATTGGGGAAGCACTATTACGCGTAGTTATCTGCCTAACGAAAACTCGCAGTTTTTCAAATCGGAAGAAAATTTGATTGACTGGCTGCGGCAGTTCTCGAAAGAAAAAGGTGAAACGTACATACGGGGGTTTTTAGGCAAAATGCTTTTTTCGGGAGAAGAAACACTTAAAAAATGTAACGTGTTATCGGGCGGCGAAAAAGTGCGTTGTATGATTTCGCGTATGATGCTTACAAATGCCAATTGTTTACTACTAGACGAGCCAACAAATCACCTCGATTTGGAATCTATAACAGCCTTTAATGATGCCTTAAAAGAATGGAAACATGTAGCCCTATTCACCTCTCATGATCATACTTTTACACAAAGTGTAGCTAACCGAATCATAGAACTTACACCTAAAGGGATTATTGATAAGCGCATGACCTATGATGAATATATTACTGATGAAAACATAAAATCGGTGAGAGAAAAAATGTATTCCGGTGCTGCATTAACAATGTGAAATAGAAATAAATTATGCAGGCTGATTTGGTTTTAACAGATTCTGTCAATCTTTAGTGGTATATTGCAAGTTCAATCGAAAAATTTCAGTTAAATCTATCGGCTTATTCATTTTTTGACAACTATTGCATATCTGGACAAACATTTTTATAGTAATTTACAATTATTTTAATATTTTTGCTTCGCTTATAAATTAATGTATTTCAATACGATATGCGTAAAACATTTTTCGTCTTAGTTCTTATTTTACCCACTATAGTATTTTCACAAAGGCGTAACCGATATAAGTACGAATGGATTGGCGGTATTGGTATAACCAATTTTTTGGGCGATTTAGGTGGGGCTAATCAAGTAGGTACGCATTTGGTTAGAGATTGGGAGTGGGCTGCAACACGACCTTCGTTTACGGCAGGTATTCGCTATAAAAATTCAAGACACATCGGTTATAAGGCGGCATTATCTTTTGGAATGATGTACGGTAACGATGCTCTTACAACTGAGCCTGTACGTAACAATAGAAATTTAAACTTCCGATCGCCGGTAGTTGAACTATCTACACAAGTCGAATTTTATGTCAATAAAGAAACTCAGGGACGCCTGTATCGAATTAAAAATGCCAGAGGAAAAAGACGCCTTGATTTACAAGGTTATGTGTTTGGAGGGCTTGGCTTCTTATGGTTTAACCCACAAGGAAAATATAAAGGTTCATGGATTAATTTAAGACCATTAAGCACTGAGGGACAAGGCTTGCCCGGCGGACCGCCAAAATACGCCCCTGTAACTATGTCATTCCCATTTGGTGTTGGAGCTAAGTACGGACTCGACTCAAAATGGAGTATTGGTCTGGAAATAGGGTTACATTATACACTTTCTGATTACATTGACGATGTACACGGTGTGTATTACGATAATGCAACAATACTTAAAGATAAAGGAGCAGTTGCCGCATATATGGCCGACCCACAACTTGGAAAAATTCCATCGCAAAGCTACGCAGGACAAGACAGAGGTCATAAATACAGAGATGCCTTTATGTTTGGTATGGTAAACATAAATTACAAAGTAATGTATCGCAGAAGAACTAGATCTAAGTTCTAATCAATGTTCAAACAATTTTTTCAAGAGACTATAAGTTTATAGGCTCTTTTTTTTTACTCCTAAAATATCAATTGTAGAACCCCTGCTTAAAGAATCGAAATTGATTCCTTCAAAGAAAAAGTTTTTCTCAAATTATTTATCAGCCATGTTGATTCGGCGAAATTGAGCGTTTGCTGCCCGTCGGACATTGCTTCTTCCGGTTTTTCATGAACTTCATAAATAACTCCATCGGCACCGGTCATAACCGATGCAAGTGCCATACGGCTTACATGTTCGCGTATTCCAATTCCATGAGACGGATCGGCTATAACAGGCAAATGTGTTTTTTCTTTTAACAAGGAAATGGCATTTAAATCAAATGTGTTTCGATAGGCGTTTTCATACGTTCGTATGCCGCGCTCGCACAACATCAACTTTTCGTTACCATTAGAAAAAATATACTCGGCCGACTGTAGTAATTCATCAATCGTTCCACTCATACCGCGTTTAACCAATACGGGTTTATCCACCTTTCCTAAGGCATCAAGCAGGTTAAAGTTTTGCGAATTTCTTGCCCCTACCTGATACACATCAATATAGTCATACATTTCATGTACTTGACTCACCTGCATAACTTCAGTAATTATTTTTATTCCATTTTCTCTGCAAACACGGTTAAACATTTTTAATCCTTGCATACCCAACCCGCGAAAAGCATAGGGTGAACTTCGAGGCTTAAATACACCTCCGCGCATTATCCGAATATTATTACTAAGCAAATGTTGGATTATTTTACGAACCTGATCTTCGCTTTCAATTGAGCAAGGACCGGCCATAATAGTAAAATCATTCCCGCCAATTATTACATTATTTCCAAGATCAATTTGTGTTTGTTCTACTTTCCATTTACGGCTTACGAGTTTGTACGAGTCGCTTACCCGATGTACATCTTTTACACCGGCAAGCGAACCAATGCTGCGAATATCAAATTCCATTTTACCAATACACACAACGTAATTGCCATGATGTGTTTTAACTTCAGTGGTTTTATAGCCTAAAGAATTAATCTTCACAAATATGTTTTCTTTAGCCTTCTTATTTATTTTTTCTTCCAGTTGAATAATCATCGTATTGATTTTATAAAGTTGTGTATGCTTGATTTTAAATCGCCCTTTGAATCAATGGCCTTAATAAATGCGCTGCCAATAATAGCTCCTGAAGCAAACATGGAAGCTTTTTTAAATGTTTCGTTATCGGAAATTCCAAATCCAATCATTAATGGATTTTTCAATTTCATGTTTTTAACCTTGTTAAAATATTTTTCTTGCTCATTGTCAATACTACCTTT
>JADLGT010000314.1 GCA_020849195.1 Bacteroidia bacterium | reverse complement strand
TTGATTGGAAAAAATATAAATCAAATTGGTATAAGATGCAGGCATAAAAGTTCTCACAAAATTATTTTATGATGGAAACTAAACTATCATTAGGTTTTTCTCCATGTCCGAACGATTGTTTTATGTTCGATGCCATGATTCATGATAAGATTGATACAGAGGGTTTGCATTTTGAAGTATTGATGACAGACGTAGAGGAGTTGAACAAAAAGGCTTTTTCCGGTTCCGTTGATGTGACCAAATTAAGTTACCATGCTTTCGCCTATTTAACGGACAGCTATACGTTGCTTGATTCGGGAAGCGCATTGGGCAAGGGCTGTGGTCCACTATTAATTCGTAAAAAGCAAGGCACACAAAGCCAACAAAAGGAAGTAGCGGAAATGAAAATTGCCATTCCCGGGAAATACACTACGGCAAATTTATTATTCAGCATTGCCTACCCCGAAGCCAAAAATAAAACAGAACTGATTTTTTCGGAAATTGAAAATGCCATATTGAACAGAGAAGTTGATGCAGGAGTTATTATTCACGAAAATCGTTTTACCTATCAACACAAGGGTTTAGAAAAGATAATAGATTTGGGTGAGTATTGGGAACAAACCGTTAACAGCCTTATTCCGCTTGGTGGCATAGTTGTTAAACGAAGTATAGATAAAACTATTCAACAAAAAATTAACCGAGTGCTTCGCAAAAGTATTGAATACGCATTTGCTCATCCCGATAGTAGCTGCGATTTTGTTAAAGCCAATGCCCAAGAGATGAGTGATGAGGTGATAAAAAAACACATTGATTTATATGTAAACAATTACTCTGTTAGTCTGGGCAAAGAAGGAAGACTCGCTGTGAGCGCTCTTTTAAAAAAGGTCGAGGAGCTTGGCATTGTAAAAAATAATAATGCAGCCATTTTTCCAGACGATGAGATTACGGATGAAATAAGAAAAACCAGTAGAGTGAGCTTGTATGTATCATTCTAAAACGACAGAAAGCAAACGATTTGAGGTGGAAATTTTGTAAATTTGACTTGAATTAAAAACTGAAAAAAACATGTTCAACACAATTGAAATAAACAGAATTGAGCTGACAATAATGGGAGTGAAATTTTCGGACTTGAAAACTTTAGAAAGTACTGCAAATGCTTTGGGAAGTAATATGTTTGAAGGTTTTAAACCAACTCAAAAAGGAATTGAAATTATTAGGGACTATGTAACAGGAAAAATATCACTACCTGAACTTGTGACATTCGCCAAACAAAAAGCCTATGTCTAATTCCTACAAATACATCGACCCGGACTACACTTACACCAACCCCAAGACAGGACTTTTAAGAAACTTACAAGACATTGCAGACCCCGATATATTGCTCTTTGTAGAGAGTAGTGCGGTAACTAAACGACTTCAAGAACTTTACGAAAACCCAATAAAGATCAAAGGGATAGATACTCTTTTTGAAATTCATAGACACCTATTTCAAGATATTTACGATTGGGCAGGAAAAAAACGAATTGTTGAAATAAGCAAAGACGGAAAACAATTTTTCCCCACTACTCATTTTGACAATGCCTTTATATACATTGAGAAACTAATTACTGAGTTCAAGAAAATTCCGAAAGACAACAAAAGGAATTTAGCCGAAAAATTGGCAAAAATTTTAGACAATGTCAACTATTTACACCCATTCAGAGAAGGAAACGGAGGAACTCAAAGAGAGTTTTTAAGATTGTTGACATTGGAAAAAGATTTGACTTTAAATCTCAACCCGCCAGACAACAAGAGTGTTTACGAAAGATATATGAAAGGAGCTATTGAAAGTAACATAGATACCTTGACAGAATTAATTTATGAACTAATTGACGCAAAACCCGAAATCGCTAAGTAGCTTACCGCCTCAAATCCTATTTGTATATTCGCCTAAATAAACTGTAAATTGTACATGATAATAGTTACCGGAGCAGCAGGGTTTATTGGCAGTTGTCTTGTAGGCAAACTTAATGCCGAAGGATATAAAGACATTGTGCTTGTTGACGATTTTTCATCGGAACAAAAACTCGCCAATCTTCAAGGAAAAATTTTTTCGCAAAAAATACATCGCGATCATTTTCATAATTGGCTAAGAGACAATCAACGCTTTGTTCAGTTTATTTTTCATATTGGGGCCCGCACCGACACTACGGAGTTTAACAAAGAAATTTTTGATCGCCTAAACCTTAATTATACCAAAGAAATTTGGAATACTTGTGTTGAGTTTGGTTTACCCTTGGTTTACGCATCCTCTGCTGCTACATACGGGCTGGGCGAATATGGATATAACGATTCGCACGAAATAGTTGAACAATTAAAACCCCTTAACCCTTACGGCGAATCGAAAAACGAGTTTGACAAATGGGCATTACAACAAACACGGAAGCCTTACTTTTGGGCAGGGCTAAAATTTTTTAATGTATATGGTCCAAACGAGTATCATAAAGCACGTATGGCATCGGTAGTTTTTCATGCCTACAATCAAATAAAAAATAAAGGTTCGGTAAAATTATTTCGATCGCATAACCCCAACTACAAAGACGGAGAGCAACTGCGCGATTTTGTTTATGTAAAAGATGTGGTTGATGTGTG
>JADLGT010000313.1 GCA_020849195.1 Bacteroidia bacterium | reverse complement strand
TGTGTATGCATCATCATAAAATACACCAAGTGCAGCGGTTTCGTCAGGCGTACTGAATTTCGGGTTATACCTGCAACCGGTATGTGAGGCATTAAGTTCGCCTAAAAGTTCGCTCATCATTTCAGAAAAATCGTAGTTGTTATTGATGTGCGGTAAAAAACGGATATAATTTTGTTTGTAATAATTCCAGTCGGTTTTTTGCAGGTCGGTAACATAAAATTTTTTCACTACCTGTCTCCATTGGTGTTCGAACAAGTAGGCGCGTTCGGCAGGAAGGTTAAGGTTCATCTCTGCGTTAAAATTTATATTTTTCTTTTCGCTTTTATCTATATTTATTTTTACAAGATTTCCGTCGGCTACTAAAAATATATTTTTGCCGTCTTTATCCATTTCCATCATGCTTACATTTTTTGCAGCTAAGTGTACTAAAAGTTTTGTCTCCTTTTCGCGAAATTTATTTGTCCATAAATCGTAACCTTTTTCAAATTTACAAAGGTAGTAGAGTTGTTCTCCATCGTTCGAAAGTACAGCATCGGCTAAATCGGACGAGTGTAGGGTAAGACGCACTTTACGGTCGTGTATCCCGTCGAGTTCTATTTTAACCGCATCCGTTTTAGTTATCGAATCTTTTGTATCGGCTTTCTTCTTGTCCTTCCCTTTGTCCTCTTTATCTTTTTTTTCTTTTTCTTTTTCTTTTACAATTTCAAAATCTTCTTTGCTTAATTTGAATCGGTCAAAAGCTGCCTGTGTAAAAAACAGACCGTACTCATCGCTTTGATTACCATGGCTGGCTACATTTTTCATTCCATGCCTGTTCGATCCCCATATCATCATTTTTCCTTTTGCCATCCATTTTGGAGTGTAATTGTCGAAACCACTTTGAGTAAGGTCAATCAATTTTCCGTTGCCCGAAGCATCGGCTAAGCCAATTTCCGAAATCCAATTATTGTCGAGTAAAAATTGTATCAATAAATATTTTCCATCGGGCGACCAGTCGAACCACTGATCGCCATCGGAATAAGAATAACTTTTATTAGCAGGCATTATGGTGCGAATAGCTTTTGATTTCAAATTAATTATTTTAACAGCAGTACGATCTTCGAGGTAAGCAACCTCGTTGCCATCGGGTGAATAACGAGGCTGAAATGCTTCGGTTGTGCCAACTAAAATGGGTTCTTCTTTAATGAGAGTAGAATTAAAAAACAAAGGCTCTTCTTTTCTGGTAAGCGATGTTTGATAAATACCCCAAATATTATTCCGCTCTGCGGCATATAATATCGAACGCCCATCGGGGCTAAAGCTTATTGATCGTTCTTGTTCGGGAGTGTTGGTAATACGACGTGTAACTCCTCCTTCCGTTGAAGTAACAAAAATTTCGCCTCGAACCACAAAAGCCACTTCTTTCCCTTCCGGCGAAACGGTTATTTCGGTAGCCCCCTTGGTCAATAGTTCAGTTTGGCTTTCGGCATAACGCTCGTCGGTTTCAATTTTAATATTAATTTTTTGAGGGGCATCGCCCGAAGATGGTTTAGTAAACAGCTCGCCATTATAACTGAAACAAAGCAGACCATTATTCGCAACGCTTAAAAAGCGTACAGGATTTTTTTCAAATTTTGTTAGCTGAGTTTGTTGCGCAACATTTTCGACAGGCATTTTCCAAATATTAAAACTGCCACTCTTTTCACTCAGAAAATAAATTTCTTTTTCATCAGGGCTCCAAACGGGGTTCCGATCTTCGCCGGCAAAATCGGTAAGCTTAGTAAATTTATTTTCGTTTTTGTTATACATCCACAAGTCTCGCGCAACCGACGATGTGTGGTGTTTTCTCCAGGTGTCTTCGTATCCTTTCCGGTCGTGAAACAAAAGGCGATTGCCGGCTTTATCCCAGCGCGCATCAACAGCGGGAATAGCTAACACCTGAGTTTCTTTTCCTCCCTTTACCGGCACGCTGTACAATTCGGATAATACCGACGAAGGGAATTGAATATTTTCTACATTGTCCATTCGCGAAGAAGAAAATAATACAGAAGATCCATCGGGAGTAAAACAACTTGGGTAATCGGAAGTTGAATAATAAGTTAATCGTTTAGCGGTTCCACCTTCGACAGGAATTATATACACATCGTAGTTGCCGCTTCGGTCGGATGCAAATGCAATCCATTTGCCATCGGGCGACCATACGGGCATAAAATCGTGTGCATCACTGATGGTAAGCGGCAGGGCAGTACCTCCTTTAGCATTTACTTTATAGATGTCGCCTTTGTAACAAAAAACAATTGAGTTGCCATCGGGTGAAATAGCAGGGTAGCGCAGCCATAGCGGTCCTTCGTCGGCAGGTGTAAATTGATACAAGAAAATAAGAATAGAAGCAAGAATTAAAAAGAAATAATTCTTAGTTCTGTACGGAACAGAATTTTTTGTTAAAAAATTTTTCATACGCAAGTGTAGAATTTATGGTTAGAAAGATATGTTTAAGATTAAAATCCAAGAAGAACTTCTGCCGGAGATTTTCCGCCGAATAACATACGCGAGGGGTTTTCACACATCTCTTTTATTTTTACTAAAAATCCAACTGATTCGCGCCCGTCAATAATTCGGTGATCGTAAGACAAGGCAATGTACATCATGGGGCGTACAACTACTTGTCCGTTTACAGCAATGGGTCGCTCAACTACGTTGTGCATACCCAGTATTGCGCTTTGAGGCGGGTTAATGATTGGCGTTGACATTAGTGAACCGAAAACACCGCCGTTGGTGATGGTAAATGTTCCGCCTTCCATGTCTTTCACCTCTATTTTATTATCGCGTGCTTTTACAGCCAGATTTTTAATTTCCGTTTCAATTTGTGCAAGTGTCATACTTTCGGCATTACGTAACACCGGAACTACAAGCCCCTTTGGGGCGCTTACGGCAATGCCTATGTCGCAGTATTTATAATAAACAATGTTGTCGCCATCTATCATGGCATTTACAGCCGGAAAATGATACAAGGCTTCGCAAACCGCTTTGGTAAAAAAGCTCATGAAGCCAAGGTTAATGCCGTATTTTTCTTTGAATTTTTCTTTATACTTAGCGCGCAACGAATAAATCTCACTCATGTCTATTTCGTTAAATGTAGTAAGCATGGCCGTAGTGTTTTTTACGGCAACAAGACGTTGCGATAATTTTTTTCGCAAAGGACTCATCTTTTTACTTTCAGCTTCACGGGTTCCTTGCCAACTGTGTAAGGCAGTTGTGTCAAAACCTTTGCTCAGGGCTGTAAGAACATCCGTTTTCGTAATTCGTCCATCTTTACCTGTGCCATTCATTTTTTCTGCGGATATGTTTTTCTCATCCATTATTTTTTTTGCGGCAGGCGAAGGCAGTCCGGAAACGTATGTGTTTACAGGCTTCGGAGTAGATGATACGGGTTTAGATACGGTTTCTTTATTTTCGGTTTTGGCTGTAACCTGAGTTGTTACGGGAGCTGGAATTTTTTTCGGCTCTCCCTTCACACTTGTATCAATTGAACATACTACTTGGCCAACTTTAACCGTGTCCCCATCATTAGCCATAAGTTTAATGGCTCCATTCTCTTCGGCATTAAGTGTAAGTGTGGCTTTGTCAGAATCTATTTCGGCAATAGCTTCATCTTTCTCAACATACTCACCATCTTTTTTTAGCCAACGGGCTATAACAACTTCTGTGATTGATTCGCCGGGACTTGGAACTTTTTGTTGAAGAATTGCCATGTAGTTTTAAGGTTTTAATTTACAATTTACCCGCACCTGCGGGAGAAACCGACTTTTCAAATAATTTATTTACAATTGCCTGTTGCTGTTCGGCATGTGCCTTAGAATAACCTGTTGCCGGACTGGCATTTTCATGGCGACCAATATATTTTAGGGGTACGTTGCCAAACATACGCATCATAAAATGCCAGGCTCCCATGTTTTCGGGTTCTTCCTGTACCCAATAATATTCTTTGGCCGTTTTATATTTCAAAATAATTTCCTGAATTTGTTTTGCCGGAAATGGGTATAATTGTTCAATACGTACTATGGCAACATCGTGTATTCCGGCCTTTGTTTTAGCTTCCGCTAAATCGTAATAAATTTTACCGGAACAAAAGGCAATGCGTTTTACAAAAGCGGGCTCTGCGCCAATGTCGTCCATAACTTCGCAGAATGTTCCATTTGAAAAATCTTTTACCGATGACACACAGGATGGATAGCGCAACAATTTTTTGGGTGTAAAACAAATGAGCGGCTTACGAAATTCGCGTTTAAGCTGCCGCCGTAAAACATGAAACTGATTTGCGGGCGTAGTGCAATTTACAAGTTGAATATTGTTTTCGGCACATTGTTGTAAGAAGCGTTCCATGCGTCCGCTGGAATGTTCAGGTCCTTGGCCTTCGTAGCCGTGAGGCAACAGCAGAACAAGTCCGTTCATGCGCCGCCATTTGTATTCAGAGCAGGTGATAAACTGGTCAACAATAATTTGTGCGCCATTAAAAAAGTCGCCAAACTGTGCTTCCCAAATTATCAAGCTGTTTGGTGTAGCTAGCGAATAGCCGTATTCAAACCCAAGCACTCCATATTCCGAAAGCAGTGAGTTATATATTCCCAACTTTCCTTTAGCCCCAAAATTATTTAGCGGTGTATATTCATCTTCCGAATCTTCCAGTTTAACCACAGCATGTCGGTGCGAAAAAGTACCTCGCTCTACATCTTGTCCGCTGAAACGAATATTAAATCCTTCGTACATAAGTGTAGCGTAGGCCATCAATTCGCCCATAGCCCAATCGTAACTGTCTTTTTCGATCATGGCTAACCGTTCTTTGAAAATATTTGCGATTTTATTGAAAAATTTTTTCTCGGAAGGAAGGCTGCTGATTTTTTTCGCCAGCTCAATAAATTTTTGTTGATCAACGGAAGTGTTTGGCGAGTGTTCAAAATCTTTACCGGTCGCCATGCGCAAGCCTTTCCACTGAGCCTCCATAAAAGAAGTTATTTTAGCTTT
>JADLGT010000312.1 GCA_020849195.1 Bacteroidia bacterium | reverse complement strand
GCGGTACCTTTTGGACGAAATCCGAACTTTTTTTGACGAGAACCCCGACCAATGAACTCGCCCCGCCGCCCGCCTCCGCTAACGCTCCGGCGGCAACCTCGCAGAAAAATTTTCTCCTCGTTTTTTTGATTTTGCGCGCGACCATTTTTTTCTTTTAATAAAAGGAAGAGAAAATTTTTCTGCTCGGTTCCGCCCTGCAAGTTTTCGGGCGGAGCGGCGGGGCTCAAATGCTCGGACGCGGCGGAATTCCCCCCACACCCCCCTTCCGCCGCGCCCTCGCTCCCAACGGAAATTTTTTTGGCGGTGGGCTATTTACCAGACCAATGCACCACTCTTTTTTCTTGACTGATAAACAACTTATTTAAAATATAACCAGCAATTCCAACTAACAAAATTGCTGCATACATTTCTGGAATGCGATAAACTAGCTGAAAATCGATAATCCTTTTGCCGAGGCCAATTTGCGTTCCGATAAACATTTCAGTCACTACCACAATTATCAATGAAGTTGACAATGCAATTCTTAAACCCGCCAAAATTTGAGGCAAGGCTTCGGGAAAAATAAATTTTCTAAACAATGGAAAACCAGAAAATCCCATTACTTTCGCTACCCGATACCGAGAGCGTTTTCCTAAACGCACGCCATAAATAGAATGAACAATAATTATAAATAATACCGCCCAAAAAACTAACATTATTTTTGCCAAGTCCCCAATTCCGAAAAATAAAAGGAATAAGGGAAACAGTGCCGTTGCGGGAGTAGAGCGAAAAAATTCAATTATAAATTCAAAAGAATAATAGAAACGGTCAAAATATCCCATAAGTAACCCTAGCGGGACACCAATCGAAGCACCCATTGCCAGCGCTATAAAAGCTCGATAGAGAGTAAAGACCAAATCTCGCCAGATATCAACATGAATTAAAGACGAAAATAATGCTACAGCAACTTTTTGAGGCGTTGGTAAAAATAAAGGGTTTATTAAATTAAGATTAGTCGTAATAAACCAGATTGCGACAAGAAAAATTGGACCCAAAACTATGAACTTTTTACTTTTGTATTTTTCCATAACTTTCAATAACTTGTTTTTTTATTTCCACAAAAGGTAATGAAACAACCGTTTCTTGGTTTCTTGGTCGCGTAAGTTTTACGTCTATATTTTTTTTTACAACCGAAGGTCTATGAGATAAAACTATTACTTTATTTGCCAAAAGAACAGCCTCGTCAATATCATGAGAAACAAAGAGAACGTTTATGTTTAAATTTTTCCAAATTTCCATGACGAGCTGCTCCATTTCTGTTGTTGTGTCAAAATCTAAAGAAGAAAAAGGTTCGTCCATAATCAAGATATCCGGCTCGATCACCAATGCCCGAGCTAACGCGGTTAATTGCTTCTTACCACCAGAAAGCATGTAAGGATATTTATCCTTGTATTGTTCCAGTTTTAACAGCTTGATAACTTTTTCAATTTTAGGTTTTACCTCATCTTGCCTAAAAGAAGAATTTTCAAAAGGTAAATTCAAATTCTCCTCGACAGTTCGCCACGGCAGCAAGGACTCGTCATAATTTTGAAAAACATACCCTATTCTTAAATTAGGTTTCCCGTATTCAATATTTCCAGCGGTGGGATTTTCAATTTTAGCAACCAGATTAAGCAAGGTTGTTTTTCAAGAACCGTTTGGACCAAATACCGTAAGGAAATCACCCTCGTTAATATCGAGGGTAATTTCCTTTATTGCGTCTGTTGTGTGTTGGTTAGAGTCGTGAAAAATCTTCCCCACTCTATCCACTTTGACGAGTGGTGTGCTCATAAATTTAATCACCAAACAATTTACTTACATCAATCTTGCTTTTTAAATCACCTTCGCCCAAAAGAATGTCGGCGTATTCTTGGACTTTAGTTAAATCAACTTTTTCATTACTCTTGAGCGCATAACCCGGGTCAACTTGCAAAACAATACTTTCATCGTATGGGGTATATTTCGTTAAAACCTTTCTTGCTTCGTCCGGATTTTGCCTTATATAATCAACGGCTCTATCTTGGGCTTTTTCAATTCTTTTTACTATATCTTTATTATTTCTGTAATAACTTTTTAGGACTGCATAAAGAGCATTGTATCTGGGATTGGGAAAATAGGTTTCAGCATTCTCTACCTTGCGACCAACACCCTGAACTTCGGCCACAGTCGGCGTCGGTTCAAGCACGAATAGAGCATCAACACTTCCTGAAATGAGCACATTGATTTGTTGAGCTTGTGCAATCGGTTGCATAGTAACAGAATTAGGGTCTACTCCAACTTTTTTCAAAATATATTTCAGTTGAGCTTCCGTTGTTGAACCAGGAAAACGGCCAACTTTTTTCCCTGCTAAATCTTTAAATGATTTTATACTGTCATCGCCGGTTTTTGCCACTAACCAGAGGAATGGATGATCGGGAGAAGCGACGATAGAACGAATTGATTTGAATGTGTCTGGTTGGCTTGCTTCGACTGAAAAAGCGACTGGGTAAGCGAAACACCCCGAAGCGTCTATTCTTCCGGCAATCAATGCATCGGATGCTTGATTGCTTGTATCAAATTTTGTTAGCTCAACATTTAGTCCTTCCTCGGTATAGAAACCTTTCTCTTGAGCGACAAAATTAACCAAATCACAAGAAGCGGGAATGTAGCTCATTTTGATATTTTTTGCTTCCTTGGGTTTTTGTGAATACCAAAACCCTAAAACAACTAGCGCAATCACGACAATCCCAATTATTATTTTTGTGTTTTTCATAGTGTTTATTAAAATTATTATATTAAGTTGCCAATCTCGACCCCGAGGGCATTGGCGATTTTTTTAATTGTTTCGACCGTTGGGTTAGGATTTTCTCCCGACTCAATTTTAACAATTGTATTATAAGCCACATCAGCTAATCGAGCCAGCTTGTCTTGTGAGAGTTTGGCTTTTTTTCTGGCTCGCCTGACTTTTTGTCCAATAGTTTCGTTTGTCATTTGACTAATTTTTTAGTAGTATTAAAATAGGTATATAGTAAATCTAAAACATTCCACCTAACTACAATAATGATACTAAAAAAATTAACTATTGTAAATAAAGGGAGTTCCTTAACCTTTTCCGCGCAGGGAGGGTGGGGCAAGGAAAAGAATTTAATGCCCACCGCCAAAAAAATTTCCGTTGGGAGCGAGGGCGCGGCGGAAGGGGGGTGTGGGGGGAATTCCGCCGCGTC
>JADLGT010000311.1 GCA_020849195.1 Bacteroidia bacterium | reverse complement strand
TTCCGATTGAAATTGTGGGATCCGGAATTGCAGAAAATGATTGGACTTAATGGATTGATACTGTCCTAATTTTTGGCCGACAAAAATCCTGTTTGCCTTAATTGCTTCTCCAATATTCCGCATTAGGCTGTTTGCTGAAATAGTTTTTGCTGAAACAGACTACATCAAATTTAAAATACTTTTTATTTGATTTAAATTTTACTAACTGGAATTTAACCGAAATTTATAGCATGAAAAAAACTAATTTGTTTAATAATGGAATTCCGGTTTCGCTTTCGCTAAATCCTGATTTAGAAACAGAGCATGTTAAATCCAAGAGCGGTGAAAGTAAGAACAGGTTATTAATAATTTCATGTATTGTGTTTGTTGAAGCAATTGCCATGAGTTTTATTGCGAAGCTTTTGGTACATCTGATTGATTTGATTACAAATAGTTTATTTTTCGGGAAGGTATCCTACCAACATTCTGTTCCTGCTGAAAATACACTTGGAATTTTTGTTATTGCTATCCCTACTATAGGAGGAGTGATTGTTGGTCTGATGGCTTACTATGGGTCGAAAGCCATTCGCGGACACGGCATTCCTGAAGCAATGGAGCAAATTCTGAGTAACCAAAGTAAAATTAAACCATCATTAACCTATTTAAAACCACTTTCGGCAGCCATATCAATAGGTTCGGGAGGTCCATTTGGTGCCGAAGGACCAATTATTGCAACCGGAGGCGCCTTAGGTTCTACCATCGGACAATTACTAAAAGTATCGCATCACGAAAGAAAAATATTACTTACAGCAGGTGCATCGGCAGGTATGGCAACCATTTTTGGAACTCCTGTTGCCGCAATATTTTTAGCAATTGAATTATTGTTGTTTGAATTTTCTCCGCGCTCGCTTATTCCTGTTGCAATTGCATGTGTGGTAGGTACTGCAGGTCATCGTTTTTTCTTTGGGCAACATCCTGTTTTTGAAATGCAAGAGGTAATGTTTCCGAACGACCTACAATTATTTATATACAGTGTTATGGGTGTTTTTATGGGGATATTATCCGTATTGGTTAACAAAGTTGTTTATTTTATTGAAGATACTTTTGAAAAACTACCTATTCATTGGATGTGGTGGCCGGCTATTGGAGGTGTATTGGTTGGAGTAACGGGCTATTTTGCTCCTCGCACACTTGGAGTCGGCTACGAAAATATTGTCGATATTCTTTCTGATAGCCTTACATTACAGGTTATATTGTCTCTTTGTGTACTTAAATTTATTTCATGGGCTATTGCTTTAGGCAGCGGCACATCCGGAGGCACATTAGCGCCATTACTTACCATTGGTGGCGCAGCCGGAGTGTTGATTGGAAAAGCAATCCTCTATTTTTTCCCGCTTTCCGGCATTACGCTCCCGCTTGCCGCATTAGTGGGTATGGCCGCTATGTTTGCCGGTGCATCTCGCGCCCTACTCACTTCAATTGTTTTTGCTTTTGAAAGTACCGCTCAAACAAATGCCTTACTTCCGCTTTTAGGCGCTTGTGTTACAGCCTATTTAATTTCATTTTTTTTAATGAAGCACACCATTATGACGGAAAAAATTGCAAGAAGAGGAATTAAAACGCCAAATTCATATAAACCGGATATTTTAGAAAAGCTCACAGTAGAAGATGTGGCTAGCGAAAGCGGAATTGTGTTGTCCGAAGACACGACTATTCAGGAAGCTGTTGAATGGTTGCGAAAAGAACAAAATTACAAATCAAATTATTTTATTGTTTCAAATGGTAATGGAGAATATAAAGGAATAATTAGCTCTTCGGATTTATTCAACACGGATAATATTGTTCAAGAAAAAATTAAAACGTTATTGAAAAATACTCATACCATATCTATACGCATGAATGACGCATTGCGAACAGCAGCCGAAACAATGGCCGATAAAAATGTAGATGTGTTGCCGATTATTTCTTCGGAAAACAATAGCATTGTTGGAATTTTATCGTATCACGATATACTTACAGCATACAAATATGAGGCTGATGAACACGAAATGAAAAAACCCGAAATTTCATTAAAGAGAAATGGTTTGAAAATATTAATACAAGGACAACGCATAATTGATTTAACAAAACGAAAACATAAATAATTTTTTCTTCTATTTATTAACTTTTGCCCGCATTTTTTTCAAGCCGGAAACTTCAGCGCTTTTTTTTAACTTTATCACTCGGGACAGGTAGTCGCTTTGAAGTCGGCTACTGCACAAGCCCGCGGAACGTTACCTGCAACCGTTTGACGATAGTGCTAACTTCAAACAGACGAGCTTTTAAGAACTTAAATAATAACTAACAGAAATGAAATGAATAAAACAGTTTTTGCAATTTGGGGACACGCACAACAAGGTAAGTCCGACACAGTTAAAAGGATAGTCCAAGAAATTACTGCTGCTTATCCGACAGCCACTACAACCCCTTCTACAATTAACTATTCGGCAGACATTCAAGTAATCATCGCAACTGGAAAAATCACAATCGGCATAGAAAGCCAAGGCGACCCAAACAGCAGACTATTTACAAGTTTGACACAGTTTTCATCGGCAAACTGCGACATCATTATTTGCTCAACAAGGACTTCAGGTGCGACTGTTGATGCTGTAAGTGCATTACATGCTTCTCACGGATATGACATTGTCTGGACTACTAATCATCGTTCCAATGAAAAAAATCAAGCAATACTTAACGACATTTCTGCAAAACATATATTTGGACTTGTCCAGCAAGTTATGGCAGGGACACTTTAACTAAACAAACATGAGCAATAATAAAAACGCATTAGTAATAGGAGTAACTGCAATAGCAGTCATTGCAATTCTTGTAGCAGTTCACCTTTACATGGATAATGAGAAGAATAAACAAAAAATAGCTGAACTTGAAGAGGACAAACTAAAACTCATTCTTGACAGCTTAAAGCGTAACCCAAACCTAAGTGAAGAAATCAAGCAACAACTTGAAAAACTAATCAACGGCTTTGCAGACATTGACGAAAAAGTTTCTAACGAATTGGCACAAGCACTTCAACTACTTCAAATAGGACAAACAGAAAGCGCAATTGAAGACCTTGTGAAAATTATTGAACACCTACTGACAGTTCACTACAAAGA
>JADLGT010000310.1 GCA_020849195.1 Bacteroidia bacterium | reverse complement strand
ATATTTTTCCGAATAGCCAAAGATTTATGTTCTGCTTGTTGTAGCAAAACCCGCGCTGAATTTATTTCCGATTCGTTGGTGTTGTGTAATGCAAGCACCAATTTATTTACGTAGCCTTGTTTTCTATTTTCCGCATCTTTAAATTCAGATTCAAGTTGACGATATTCTTTTTTGTACGAACTGTTTTCTATTTTTTGTACTTCGGCTTTATTAAAAAATACAGGTGGTTGATGGTATTGATAAAACGTAAACACAAGTGTGCCTATAAGAAGGATAAAAAACTGCATAGGTATTTTAATGAGTCCATTCATGATAAGCCCGAGCCGGCTTTGTGAAATAGATTTTCCGGTAAGGTAACGCCCTACCTGCGATTGGTCGGTTCCGAAATACGACAACTGTAGAAAAAACCCACCAATAATTCCCGACCAAATATTGTAGCGATTATTCAAATCGAATGAGGTATCAATGGCGTTGAGCTTACCCATTTTTCCGGCTATGTGCAGCGCATCAAAAAAAGTAACATCGTTTGGAAGCAGACGGACAACCATATAGGCTGCAATTAATAATCCTGAAAAAATAATAGTCATCTGCAGCAACTGTGTATATGAAACAGCTTTCGTACCTCCATATACCGTATATGCAATTACGAGCGCACCCATCAGCACAGTGGTATAATTTATATCAACATTTAAAATTGAGGAAAGAATAATTGAAGGGGCATAGATGGTAATTCCCGTTGAAAGCCCTCGCTGTAATAAAAATAAAAATGCAGTAAGAAGTCGTGTCCTGGTATCGAATCGTTGTTCAAGATATTCATACGCGGTAAACACATTCATCTTTTTGAACATAGGGATGAACGTAATGCACAACACTACCATAGCGAGTGGCAATCCAAAATAAAACTGGACAAACCGTAAGCCATCGCTGTACGCTTGTCCCGGTGCCGAAATAAAAGTAATGGCACTGGCCTGTGTAGCCATCACCGAAAGACCAACATGATACCATGGCAATTGCTTATCGGCAAGTAAAAATCCTTCAATATTTTTTGCTCCACGACTTTTCCATACTCCGTACAAAACAATAGAGAGCAGTGTTATGCCGAGTACCAACCAATCCGTTAAACTCATTCAAAATGTTTTGTGAAAAAATAAAATAAGAGTATCAACAGGGCAAGCAGCCCGATTACGAATACGTACCAACGATTCCATTTTTTATTATCGGACAATTGTTCGTTGTTCACCGTTTATTTATTTTTAGGTAAACTTAACAAGTTAACCAGCAGGCGGTAGGCGCCGGGAACACCGGCGGGCAGTTCTCTGAAAAATACTAATCCGGTATATGCAAAATTTCCTTTTCCGTATTTTGCAATTATAAGACTTCCTTCAGAGGCTTTTTCACCGGGGTCGCTCATCGATAAAAGAGTTTCATAATTCTTATCTGTATCTCCCGCAAAATAAATTCCGCGTTCTTGAACCCAGTTTTCAAAATCTTTCTCGCTAATAACATTCGGAAAATTAAACACGGGATGTGCGGGTTTCAAAATTTTTACTTCTGCATCTTCATTTGTTACTCGGGAGCGTGTAATGCTAAAGGGATAAGGGCCAATTTTAGATTGCAGTGGTCCAAGTCGGTTGTTGGTATTGTATTGCACAATTAAATTTCCTCCACTCTTCACATATTCCATTAGTTTGTTGTAGTGTACTTGCAAACGATCCGATGTGTTGTAGGCTCTTATGCCGGTAATTATGGCGTTGAATTTCGACAAGTCTTCGCTGCTTAGCAATTCATCAGTAAGTTCAGTTACAGAAAAGCCGATCTCCTTCAAACAAGCGGGTAGCTCATCGCCCGCACCGGGTATGTATCCAATATTAGTTCCTGACTTTTTCAAATCAAATTTTATTAATTCCGCTTCAGCATCACTTAAAATAAATTGGCAGGGAATGTGGTCATATTCAATTCGCCTAATGCTCTTGGTATATGTCTTGCCATTAATTTCCAATGATGCTTCAAGTTTTCCGTTGCTTGAATTTTCCTGAGGGGTGATGGTTGCTTCAATTACAGCCTCATCATTTTTTTTAGCAAGAGTAAAATCGTTCTTTTTTAAAGTTAGGCTCCATCCCGGCGGAGCAACAAGGTGTATAGCTCCATTTACACTATCAGTATTTGCTTTTATAATAAAGCTCACTGTGCGAGAAATCGGTTGACTGAAAACAAAAACCTTTTCGGAAATACTTACTGTGGCGGGAGGCAATACTTCAAAAGGTCTGTACAGCTCGCCTTTAGCAGGGTCCACGTATTTGTAAACTAAGGGAAGTTTAATCTCTAACTTTAATCCGTTAATGGTAACATAAAAAGTAACATTACACGCAGCATTGTTTTCGGCTTTTCCAATTAATAATTGCTGCTTAACAGTAAACATCCCTGTAGTATGTTTTTCGTTTAACCAATAAGGGTTTGAAAATGGAATTATTTTTGGCAGCGAATCAATGTGCTTAAATGTAGTCAAGCGATTGGTATTGAGTACCAAATTTGTAAGCGTATCCGTTAGTTGTAAGTAATTTATTTTTTCGAGACGGACATCGCAATTATTTCTTTTTATTAGTTGAGCATTAATTTGCAGCGGTGAGCCGGGAGCGCTTGCATACTCCGTAGCGTAGGCTTCCATCCATAAACCTGAGCAGGCCAATAAAAGATTTTGTGTTTCTTTCAGCTTTTCTTTTTTCCAAAAAGCAATGGACGGGTCTTTTTCGTCGAGCAAAAGTAATTGTTTATAAAACACAATCAAGTCATCAATAATTAATTCGGGTATGCGAGGATTGTATTTTTTAAGGATCGAATTTACTTTTGTTTCAAGACTGGCTGTTAATGCAAATCTTTTCCATGTTAAATCAATTCCTTCAAACAAATCTGATTTTGCCGAATCGCCCTTCATCAACTTAAAATGTTCCGGCATTTCTCCTCTGGCTTTTGCTGTTCCAAAGCCCTGGCTTTTATGCATCGAACGACTTTCGGCCGACAGTTCTACAAAACTTTTTCCAAGCAAGGGATTATAGACTCCCACATCTAACTGTAATTGATCGGAAGAGACAGGAGTGTTGTTCGACGAACCGAAATTAAATGTATTCCAAAAAATTCGGCGTGCCTGCCATATCTGTACATAAGACAACTGGTTCGGATAGCGATTAGGATCGGCTGCTGCATCAAATGCTTCAAGTGCAATTATGGCAGAAGCCGTATGATGTCCGTGCCCGCCCTCGCCGGTAGTGGGAAAACGACAAATGATTACATCGGGTCTGAAATTTCGTATTACCCAAACTACATCAGCAAGAATACTATCCTTATTCCATTTTGATAAAGTTTCCTCAGGACTTTTAGAAAATCCAAAATCATTGGCTCGGGTAAAAAATTGTTCGGATCCGTCAACTCTGCGAGCAGCAAGCAACTCCTGTGTACGTAACAATCCAAGTGCATCGCCCTGCTCTTTTCCAATCAGGTTTTGTCCACCATCGCCTCGCGTTAACGAAAGGTAAGCTGTTCGAAGTTTTTTTTCTTTACTGTAATAACTTAACAAACGCGTGTTTTCATCGTCGGGGTGAGCTGCTATATACAAAACAGAGCCAACAGTATTTAGTTTTTCGAGGCCGAGTAAGATTTCCGACGAGTTGAGTTGTGGCGATGTTTGTGCATGAGCATGTTGAAAAATAAGCCACAACGTAAATAGCAGACAGTATAATTTTTTCATAGTTAATTAAGGCGTTTGGAAATGATGCTTAAAGATAACGGATTATGTTTTCATTGTCGTTGCTAATTTTTTGTTCGTTTTAGTTTTGAATGCTTCGATAGCATTTTCAAAACAATTAAAAATCAGCTACCTTTATAAGTCCTGTGAGTCAGCATGGTTTTTGTGAAAAGAATAAATAATCTGTATCTGCTAAACAGGAAAAACTATATGTTTTATAATGAGCACTAGTTATTCCATATTAATTAATAAACTCGACGAGTTCATACGCAAGTACTATAAAAATCAGGTACTGCGCGGTGTGTTGTATTGCACTGCCGTAGCACTTGCGTTTTACCTGCTTGTTACATTAACCGAGTATTTTGCTCATTTCGATACAGGTGTACGCACATTTTTATTTTATGCCTTT
>JADLGT010000309.1 GCA_020849195.1 Bacteroidia bacterium | reverse complement strand
GGTGCACAATCAATAGTAATAAAAAATATTTCATCGCCCAGCAGTATTCAAAAACCAAATATTGTATTTGTTCCCTATGAGAGTTCGGGAATGATAAACGATGTTATTGATAAACTCAAAGGAAAAAGTACGCTGTTGGTTACAGAAAAACCGGGATTAACAAAACAGGGATCGGCTATAAATTTTGTAGTGAAGGATAGCAAACAATTATTTGAATTAAGTAAAATAAATGCCGAGAAATCTAAACTGAAAGTGAGTTCAAACCTCTCGGCCTTAGCTATTTTAGTTGACTGATAAGTATTAAAACTATATACGATGGTTAAAAAAATTATAACATTTATTTTACTTGTTGTATGTATTGGCATTGCCAATGCACAACTCGACAAACTCCGAGATGCGTTTATATACACGCAAGCAGGAAAGTTGGATAGCGCCCAACAGTTGATTGATGCCGTGTGTAAACATCCTGAAACTTCAACCAATGCACAAGCCTGGTATGTAAAGGCCTTTGTATATAAAGAGCTATTTAAAAAACACAGACCTGTTAATGTGGCTAATGCTTCCGAAGCATTTGAGTCGAGCAAGAAAGCAATATTGTTGGATACATCCGCCGAAAACAAAGCATCGTATTACAGTATTATTAAAAGCCTGACCGCTACTGTAAATAATACATTTGGCGAAATGTTAGATACAGTGAACTACAAGAAATCGGCAGCGTGCGTTGAGTTACAAAAATCGCTTTTAACATTTTTGAAACCGAAAGCTAATGCAGATTCAGTAGAAGTGTATTACTACAGTCTTATGGGTTCGTATTTCCAAACCGTGTACGAGAAAAACCCGAAGAAAAATATGAAATTTTTGAAGCTGGCTGAAGAGTCGTACAATAAAGTACTTATTCGTGATCCCAATAATATTTCCAGTAATTACAATATGGGAATTATTTATTATAACCAGGCGGTTGGTCTTATTATGAATAAGCTTGATTACGATTTTGATATAGCCACACTAAACGACATACAGGACGAAGCAGTAATGTGGTTTAAAAAATCATTGCCCTATATGGAAAAAGCTTATCAACTTAATCCCCGCCGAAAAGAAACACTCATTGGACTTTCGGGTATTTACTACAGTCTGCACGAAAATGAAAAATCGCAGCAGTTTCAAAAACTATCGGAAGACTTAGACAAACAAAAATAATTTCTCTTTATATAAAATGTATGAGGTTTAGGTTTTCTATAGGTAAAAAAATAGGCGTTGGATTTGCTATCCTCATATTACTTACAATAAGCGCATTTTATGTTACCCAGAATACCATCGATAGTAGCCGCGCCATTAACGATAAAATAAACGAGGTTTATGCTCCTTCGGTAAGTATGCTCGAGCGCTTGAATCTGCTGCTTGTTCGATCAAAAATGCTTATTCTTAAATGGGTTTATTTTCAAAGCAATGATGCCTTGCCTGAAAAAAAAGAGCTACGTGAATTGATTTACAATGATTACCCAAAACTTAAAAAAGAAATACTTGTCATTTCAAAAAAATGGGGTAAAGATGATAAAGAAGAGATAAGCAAGATATTTGAAATTACTGACGAACTTTTTTCAAAACATGAAGAAATTATTCATGCGCTTAATTCGTGGGAGGCCTATAAAGATCCGAATATTATGTTTTTGGCCAGTAATTCGGTTGATGAGAATGAGATTGACCAAGGGACAAAAATGGCTCTTGCCGAGTTGGCCAAGCTGATAGATGTGCAACACAGCCGATCGTCGAACATTAGCGACGATATGCTCCGGTCGTTCCAGTTTTTACAAACTATAGTTCGTTATGTGGCCATACTGCTTCTGGTAGGTGGCGTTTTAATTGCAATACTTACGGTGCGTTCCATTGTAAAACCCATACACGAACTAAAAATAATGCTGCTTTCGATGGGTCGAGGTGTATTGCCTTTGTTCAGAATAAAGCCCCGCAATGATGAGATTGGCGAAATGTCGGATGCGTTAAACGCGCTGATTGATGGAATGGAAGCCACAACACAGTTTGCCAAAGAAGTGGGTAGTGGTAATTTTTTTTCAGACTATAAGCCATTAAGTGAAGAAGACTCATTAGGTCGTGCATTGATAAAGATGCGTGAAGACCTACACACCAACGAACAAGTACTCGAAGCAAAAGTTATTGAGCGTACCGAAGAGGTTGTGCGTCAAAAAGAAGAAATTGGTAAGCAGAATCAAAAACTTGAGGAACTGTATAAACATGTAACCGACAGCATTCGTTATGCAAAACGTTTGCAAGATGCTATATTACCTCCGGAAAATTTTATTCAGAAAGTACTGCCAAACTCATTTGTATTGTTTAAACCCAAAGATATTGTCAGCGGCGATTTCTATTGGGTGTCGCAAAAAAACAATAAAACAATTTTTTCTGCAGTCGATTGTACCGGTCATGGCGTACCCGGTGCATTTATGTCGATAGTGGGACATAACCTGCTGAAACATGTGTTGGCCAACACATCAAATCCCAACCCGGCTGCCATACTTGATGAAATAAATAAAGGCGTTGCCGAAACACTTCATCAAGGTATTGACGAAACCTCTACCAAAGACGGGATGGACATTGCTATGTGCGCTATTGATTATAAAACTCTTGAATTGCAATATGCAGGTGCATTTAATCCACTATACCTTGTTCGCGACGGAGCATTGCAGCAAATTAAAGCCAATAAATTTCCTATTGGTTTTTTTGTTGACGAAGACAAAAAGAAATTTACAAACCACACTGTTCAGTTG
>JADLGT010000308.1 GCA_020849195.1 Bacteroidia bacterium | reverse complement strand
TTTAATTTCCTGTTTGCTTATGCGGTAAATTTCGGCTTCATAAAACGAGGTGGTTGAATAGCACCAACAGGTACTTGTTTCTCCCTGCGATACGGGCTTTCCTGACCATACGGTTTTAAATTCCGAAGCACTCTTAGGTACATCAATAGATGTATAATCCATCAAAAATTTTTTCGACGGTTCTTTTTTGGGTGTAAAAAAAACTTCGTTAGCTTTTTTAATCTGTTCGTAAAAATTATTTGTGTATGGTTTAAATGCCGCTTTATCTTTTCTTTCCTGAGCAAGGGCAGTAAAACTTATTGCAGCCAATAAAATAATGCTTCCTTTTTTAATCATGATGGTTTTTTTATTAGTGAGTTTCCAAAATTAACTACTTGAACGAATAGCACAAGTGTAAGCCGAAATTGTTATCAACAGAGATATTAAACATGGAGACTGCACAAAAAATCCGGCACATTTTTTCAATAGCGTGTTATTTTATTAACACAAAAAATACCATTATAAAACTTACTGTGCCAGCGTAAACTGAAGGCTAATACCTGCATTGGTATTTGAAGTGGGGAAGGAAGTAGAAATGACAGGTTTATTTATAATCTTATCAAAGAATGCACGAACAGTTAGCCGGGTGTTTAGAACATAGTCGGCCGATGATTTGAGTGTAATGATATTTTGACCGGATGTAGCTTGTGTTACATCGGTCGATGCTTGCCGTGTTACGGTTACGTTGTTTACAAAAGAAATATCTAATTTTAGATTGAGGTCGCTTTTGAATGCGTTTTTGCCAACTTTAATTTTCAAATCTTTTAATCTGTAACCTGCGCCAACAATAATGCCTTTTGAGTTGAGTTCCTGAAGTTGTATGTTCGACATAGCTAAGGAAAGGTTGCGTTCTTTTTTAACTTCAACCGAAGTGATGAGGCTGTTGTTCCATGTCATTTCTACTTTTCCGAGCGGGGCAAACTGCTCTGATATAGAAACTGTACTTATGGTTAAGCGCGGAATAAAGTTACTTGTTGCGTCGCGCACGGTAGCTAGTCCGTCTTCAAAATCCTGCCCGACAAAATTTAAATTTTTTATAAATGATGCAACGTTGTAGGTAGAACGGTAAGAATGGCTGAGCGTGATAGATTTGAAAATTTTTCGTATGCTCTCAAATTTCGATAAGCCGTCGTAAGTAATTCGCCAGTTGGGCATAGGAATGAGCGGGAATGTGGGTAAGTCTGATTTACGCGGAGCATGACCTGAATATGCAGCCAAAAATGCAGGTATTACAACGTCTTGCGATGTTGAGCTATATCCGTCAATGAATCCTGATTTAAGTTGGGTGAGTTGTTGCAAGGTATATTGTTGCCCTCGTAGGTTAGAAACAGTGGCTCGGTAGCCTAAAAAGTTTTCCCAGTTTTGCGAATAATGAGATTTTGTTATAGGTTCAAATGCTGTGCGGATACTTAAAAATGATATGCTGAAGTTGCCGGTTTCAACAGGGCTTTGATGAACATATTGTTTTGTTATGCTGTCCCATCGGAAAAACTCACTGTAGTTTTGGCTGTAATTACGTGTAGCGTTCACTTCTATTTTAAAGCCGGGAATAGGCTCTATGTTTATTCGTGCGGTAAGGTTTTGTGTATGATTATTGGTGTAGGGTAAGTTAAGCAGCGGATTTTTTACTAACCAACCTTTGTCTTCTACTTTTTGCTGTATATTTCTTTGGCTTCCAAAAATAAAACCCGGTGTCGGTCCTTCAAAACGTGGGTCCATGCCCATAATTTGTGTGGTTTGTTTATAGCCCGGTAAAACCGTTCCGGCATTATCATTGTAACTCACAGTCATATTTTTAACGCTAATTACCATTCGGGCTAAGTAATCTACTATTTCGTATTGATTATTGTTTTTCTTTTTCTTTGTGTTAATTGTATCCATTGCAACAACTTTTTTTCGCAGTGAATCATACGAAACTCTTGCAGCCTTCGATTTAGCAGTATCCAAGGCAAGTTTTTTTAGTTTTGTTTTTGCCTTCGCAAGATTTTCTTCTGCTTTTTTTAGCGTATCTTCCTCTTTCTTTTGTTTTTCTTCGGCCTGCTTGTTGGGTCCAAGCGGTTTTGCAGCTAGCTTTTTAAAGTAAGGTATTTTATTGTACAGTGTACTTAAGTTAAATTGTCCATTCCATTGCCACGATCCTGAATTTTGAATAGTGTGCTTAAGCTGTGGAGCTGCAAATGGTGCGTGCATCCAATCGTATGTGGCCGCATAACGAACAGTTACGTTTGTAAAGTCGAGCAGCGGTAACTTATTGATTGGTATCGTATAGTTCACATTAATTGCATGATTGTATTTGGTTGTTGTTCCAAGTCCCATCAGATTTTTTACTACACTGTCGTGTTTTGCCTCTGTGTCAATCCGTCCCTGTGGTTCGAAAATCCGTCCCTGATTAGTTGCCGTAAAGGTGAGTTTGAGGTTTTTAGTAATATCCCAATTCATATCATACTTTCGGTTTATGTAAAAAGTTTTATTATACAACGGAATAATAATTACATCCGAAGAGCCGGTATTGTTTCGCATTTTACTTTCGTTGTAAAACCTGTCCACATCAGTGCTAAAACCAAGCCTCGACGGAGCCAATGACAAATTCATTTCTTTAATGAGGGAAAAATATTTTGGATTAAGCGAAGTTTTTTCAAATGGTTTCAGCGATTTTGGTGTTGGTGCAAATGAATAAGTAAGTCCGGCTTTATATGTACGAGTATTATTGTATTCGGTGTTAACATCGCGGTGATTAATTTCACTGTACGAATAAGAGATGGCGAGATTTTCGACATCGTAAAAATGGGATGACTTTTTATTTTTCCCCTTATCTTTTTTTACGTTGGTAAAATTTATACTTCGCCTTCGTGTATAGTCAACGGTAACAATGCGCAGCGAGTCGCGCTTGGTTTCGGGAACAGCGGAGTTATTTAGTACATTTTTCAGATCAATATCCGGATCGAGCGGATTAAAACGAGGTATAATGAATGCTTCGGAATAACCTACATACATTGGAATTTTAATATTGAGGGTTGCTGGAGTAAATTTTCCAAGCTCAATGTTCGAAGACATATCGTAACCGTAGTTTGTTGATTGCTGTCGCTCCATCACTTTGTTTTCGATGCTGCCCCAGCCGGGCGTGCTGTAATTTCCGGCAAGCGAAATAGAACCCAAATCGGCCAAGTCGGTTTTTACACGACCTAATGAAGCCCATCCGCCCATCTCATCAAAATCGCTTAGCCTCAACTCGTTCACCCAAACTTCGGCGCATTTTGGTAATCCGTCATCATCCGCAGCCCCCGCTTGTTGCTTCGGGTTGCGTATGCCAATCATAATTACTTTTACTCCGGCCAAATTGGGATTTCCCTTTATGTAAATCATATTTCCTCCATCTGAAGCAGCAAAGGGCAATGTGAGTTTAGCAGTACCATTGTACAGCGCAATATTTCGGTTTTGTTTGGCCGTTTGAAGTTTTGAAAAGTCGAGATTCAACTCGTTGGCAAGTGGCCATACTTTATATTGGTCATCTTGATTGCCTCCGTTATAGTTACCGGGTTGCGTAACTTTTAAAGGTATTTCGTATTCATAATAATTGCTTTCAAAATCGCTTCCTAGTCGTATAAATACTTTCAGATCTCCGTCTTTCAGCGCATCGCCATTTGCACCGGCTTCGCCATGAATAAACATTTTTAGTTTTTTATACAGCCGAATATCAAGGCTTGTGTTTTTATAAATTGCCTTCGCATTTCCATCTTCAAGTCCACATACGCTCAACGACAAGGCTTGTTCATTCAGTCGGGCTAAATTCGACGATTGTACATTTATCTGCCGGCTTATTCCCGGAGGTAATACATAGTTAACAGGGGCACGAGTTCCGTTTTCTTCAATATTTACAGCCGACGTAGAAAAACTGGCGGTGCTTCCGTCGTTTGCTATATAATCACCATTTTCTAAAAGCGAGTTATTGTAAAGTCTCCACACACCGCGTACAAATTCCAATCGTGCAAGTCGGCATACAATAGGTTTATCAACACCTTTAAAAAACATACGCATGAATCGTATTGAACGAAAAGCTTGAATTGTTCCAACTTTAGTGTCGTATTCCTGTATAGGTATTTTAAACTGATACCATTTGATGGGTCGCGATGCACCGTCTTTTGTAGTAACAGTTGTTGATAAAATATTTGTGATATAATTTTCGCCGACGGCATTAAAATCTGATGGGCGGAGGCTTACTTTGTATTGAAAATAACTTTCGCTTTCACTTAATGTGTTATCCTGGTTGATGTCTTCGGAATTAGGAGCAGTGGTGGCCGACGTTGTGTAAGAATCTGTAAAATCGGGTTGTCCTAATCTGTAATCGTGATGCGCCTGTCCCGATACCGAAGAGTTGCCTTCAAGCCCATTATAAAGTTTATATCGGTCTAGTATATTTACGCTACCTGCATCATAGTCGGCCCCGCGATAAAAATGATAATCGTCCGATGATGGATCTTTGACTGCCCATTGGTAGGCTAATGAACTTGTGCCATATAAGGCAGCTATTTTTTGGAGATATGAATTGAAAAATACCGTTTCATCGGCATTGTTTAATCCATCAAGCCCAATATCTTGATATTGGCGCGATGATGCATTTACATCGAAAGCGTTTACCAATGATTGCAAAATAGAAACTCTGCCCCAACTCGTTTCATCTTCATTTGTATAGGTTCCATCAATTGACAAACCATTCTCGTACGCTTTTCTCGAATCTTTTAAAACATCTTCCGAAATATTTCCAAGGTTGACATACATTTCACCGCTTGTACTTGGATTTGTATTGTCGTCATTGAACGGGTCCATCATCCAAAACTGAAGGTACTCTATATTGCTTGCTTCAAAGTCATTTGTTTGTATGCGACACATAATCCCACCCCAGCGGCTTTTAGGATTATTTAAATTTCCGTTAAGATCAATACCGCTCGAAAATCCTGCCTGTCCGGCTACATCATAATTGTACGGACCTCGTTCAGATGGAAAGTA
>JADLGT010000307.1 GCA_020849195.1 Bacteroidia bacterium | reverse complement strand
TAGTACAGGTTTTTAGGGTTAATTTATAGTTTTTTTTCCACCTTAACTTCCTGTCCTAAATAGTGGGGGCATTATACCTCCCGGACTTATTGTTACAGCGGGATTAACAACAATGCTTACAACAGGACTTGCATTTACTGTTACGGTAACGTTCGATGTTGCTGAACAGCCATGAGAATCGCTAACATTAACCGAGTAGCTAGTTGTTGATGTTGGTTTGGTGTCGGGGTTTGCAAGCGTTGAGGCAATATGAACAGAAGGATCCCATAAGTAAGTATAAGGCGGTGTACCGGATGCCGCTGTGGGATTGCCTCCTAAATTCACAACAGTTCCCGAACAAATAGTAGTACTGCTTCCGGCATTTGCCGAAGGCAGCGGTGCAACAGTTACAGTAATCGACGAGGTGTTGGTGCAGCCATTGGCATCGGTAGCAGTAACTGTGTATGTGCTTGTTGTGCTTGGAACAAAAGCTTGTCCATTGCTTATTCCATTGCTCCACGAATAAAATTGAGCGTTGCTGCCGGTTAGTGTTACACTGTTTCCGGCACATACAGGGTTTGAGCTTGCTATTGCTCCTGCAATGGGCAATGGGTTTACCGTAACAGTTATTGATGCTGTGCCGGTGCACCCATGCGAATCGGTGCCTGTAACGTAGTAAGGGCGTGTAATATCAGGTGTGTATGCTATGCCGTTAGTTACAGCATTAGTCCATTGATAGGTTTGCGCGCCGCTGCCGGTTAGTATAACCGAGTTACCTGTACACACCGCATTGGCACTTGCGTTGGCACTTACCGTTGGTGCCGTATTTACAGTTACTGTTTTACCGGCAGTGTTGCTGCAGCCATTTGCGTCGCTTACCGTTACAGTATAACTTCTTGTTGTAACAGGTGTCATAACATTATTTAATTGACACTGCACTAGAACCCATTTCTTATTAGCTTATATGGTATTTTTATTACAGAAAAATCATTCGTTAAATACTCTGGTAGTGGAGTATCATTAAATATAGCTATCGGGATATTTTGTTTTTTAAGAAAATTATATTGTTCTAAAGTCGGAATGGTTTCGTATGCGGTATTACCATTGTAAAACATAAAGGACACCGCATTCCATTTAGGACAATTAAATACAACATAACTACTATCTACTAACAATAGTTTTGTTTTTTTATATGCTGATAAATTCCAGATACGAGCCTGTCTGTAAAAATCTCCTTTATTACGATCTGTATGAAAGTGCTCCAGCCTGTCAATATTCATAAGAGATAAAGAAATGGCGATCATTGTAACACAAAGAAAGATCCGAAAATAATATGTAATATATTTATTAATGAAAATAAAAAATGACTCTAACCCAAATGCAGCAATAAAAACAAGTAGACCACTTACACAAAAACAAAAAAAAGGCATTCTTGTCGGAATAAGTGCGAAAAAAGTATATACGAATATAATATTAGACATATAGGCCCATTTATAATCGATTTTCGCACTTGATTTCAAAAATAAAACCATACCACCTATAAGCAATAACATGAAAAATAATCCATATTGATCCTGAATAAGTGATAGATGGTACCACCATGGACCTGTGTGATCAAAGTTGTCGGAAAAATGTTGCATATTTTGTTTTGTTTCTTCTATGTTCTCTAATGGCCATTTAAAATAAACGTACAATTGCCATGGCAATGCAATAATTAAAGTAATAGCTAAACTTATACATATCTCTTTCCAATATCGAATCTGTTTTCGTTTTTGTTCAGAAACTATAAGTGAAACTACCCATCCGAAATAAACAAGGAAACCAACGAGCCATTTTACTAATATTGCCATTCCGGCAAAAAGTCCGATAAATAATAACCAATATTTTTTGCCCGAATAATTATATTCTGTCCATGCCCACAAACTAAAAGTAACATAACACAAAAAAACAGCATCATTTTGATCCGTGTTTAAAAATCCTGAAACTATATTTATGTGAATGTTTGAAACAGAAATAAAAAGAGCGGATAGAAAGCCGACTCGTTTATTCATCGTTATACTTCCTATACGATAAATTGCCGGAACTATTAATGAAGATAAAATAACGGAAGGTAGCCTAATTGACAATGGCGATACCCCAAAAATTTTCATAGCCAAAGCCATTTGCCAAAGAAAAAGCGGTTGTTTATGCAACCAAATATGATTGCTAGTCCAATTGCGATAATCAAACGGAAGTACTGGGGTCTTATACAACATTGGATGAAAAGGATTGTCCATCATATTATACGCAACTAAAGCATGAAACTGCTCATCCCACAGTTGAATGTAAGGATCAATAAAAGCCATTAGTAGTCTTAAAATAAATGCGCCCATGAAAAGCGAAATAAGTGCGGTTTTATGTTTATCGTACAAAAAGCAAATTATACTTCCTACAACAAATAAAAAGCCTACAAATAAATAGACGAGATCCGTTGAAGTAAAATTTGTTCTGAAAATTGGAAAATCAAATAGAGTAAACGATATGTAAATCATACTGCAAGTTACAAATGAGCAAAGAAATTACAATCATTTTAAAGAAGGGGCTATATCTGGAGATTTAGCTATCACACAATATGGAGTTCCGAATAATACTTATTGAAAAAAATTTATTGGGCTATAAGCAGTTTGTTATATTTAATATTTTTGTTATTGGATGTAGAAATAATGTAATAATACATTCCATTTTTTATTCTTGACTCCATAAAATTTAATGAATTGGGAGTAGTATTTAATTTACTTTCAAAAACTAGCCGACCCGAAAGATCATACAACTTGAAAAAAGGATTTTGTGTAGCCAATTCGTTATCAATTTCAACGGTTATACTTCCATTTGTAGGGTTAGGATAAACAGATACGTATTGTTTTACATTAGAAACTGGGGGTGATGTTGACGTTATTGATGAAGCTGTATTTTGGTTATCTACCCGATTGTTAGTAGCACTATATGTGTTTTCATTTTCTTTTGGAGCAAAACCAGCGCATGGCACGATCTCTACATTCAAGCCACCTCCATAAGTAACATGGAAATCGGGTAAAAGCTGAATTTCATTTCCTGCATTAAAGGTTACATTGGAGCCGGTTGGTACCGAAACTGAAGGGCCGGCCGATATATTATGCCCTACAGAATATAATAATGAATTTCCATTTAACGTTTGATTTTGTATTGAGAGATCGTACAAACAACAAGGGTTGGGAACTTTAGGACCATTTGGATAGGCAATCGAACTGGTGCTTCTACCATCGTCAATTTTTATAAACGTGTCCCCGAATACAAATGTTCCGCAATCGTTTGCAACTGTAAGTTTTGCGGTATATGTTCCTGCCGCCATTGATGATAGCCCAATAATATTTCCATTATTGTCATACGCATAACCAAACCCTTCCCATTCAACCGGATTGCTTATGCCTACGTTGTATCCATTAATCGGTTTTGGATTATACCATACTCGACGACCAATGATGTCAAATATTTAGAGATAGGCGGTTGAGCAATTATTTAAATTTGTAATTCTTAAAACAGGTGCATAAGGAGGAGTATCTCTACCACCAAGGTTTTGAAATATAGGAGATGGTGTACCTGATGTAGGGTAACATGATAATTCATTTCCACAACCAAGTTTATAATAGCGTACATAATCTATATCCATCTCGCTGGGAAATGGAGTACTATTATCGGGAGCATAAGTACCCATTTGCAGGGCAACATTAGCAATGATGTTTACCGGAATATTCGGATCAGCATAAATATTTTTGACTTTATACGGAGTGTTAGGTTTCACATCACAAACAGGGGCGTTGTTTAGATCTGTGTAATGAGCATCTATTCTTACCGCAACTCCATCAACTAGCCATCTTACATATGTCGGTGTCCAATCAAATGTAAAAATATGCCATTGAGAAAAATCAAATCCATTATTAACTCCTCCACAAGGCATCTGACATGTATTATTAGTTCCATTATCCCACAAGTGCAATGTTGTTAATTGATTTGAGAAGTTGTTATTATTAAATTCAAAAACATCCATTTCATTTGCTAAGCCTGCGTCGCCACCACCATACATCCAAAATGCTGGGAAAAAGCCCCTGCCAACCGCAACTTTACACTTTATCTCATATCTGCCGTATCCAAAGGAAAGTTTGGAGTCAATCTCTCCAGAAGAATAATCAAACATTTCATCTTGCCCTGTTAAATCATTATGACCAAAAATTGGAGGAACTTCTTTTTTTATTTTTATTTTTAAAACGCCATTTTCCACGGTTAAATTATTTGAGGTGTACCACTGTTTTTCAGTAATATGATTAGGGTCTCGAATCACCCCATATCTCGGATTCCACTTTGACAAATCTAATTGAGTCCCATCAAAATTATCTTCAAAAAAAACCGAATATGTTGCTGAAACAGGCAGGCAAAAATTCCCATATGAAGCCACGGATTGTATCGTATAATTACAATCATCCCCAACGCATTGTGCATATACAAGAATTGTATTAAATAAAAAAGTGTAAAAAAATATCCTCCTCATATTTATTGTATTTTTCCTGAATGTTTATTGTTAATTGATATAGTACTGTTGAATAATATTCCAGGAAAGAATCCCGAACTATACTTTATCAGTGGCGTAATACTTAATTCAATTCGTTTATACACCCTAACAGAAACTCCCGCTCCGGTAATTAATCCTAAAAAATTGGTCTCCCTTAAATATGAATATTTGTCTATAAAATAACTATTACCAAAAAGTAATCCCCCAGTCAAATAATAATTTATGTTGTTTATATGGTAATAGGTGTAGTTGACTGTTGTTAACAGATGAATAGGTATGACCTTGGCAGGTATATAACTAGAATGGGTTTGCCCTCTTTCATATGTAGTGTAGGTCTTTACATCTGAAATCAAGCCTATCTGCACTGCTACCTTCCCATTCCTAAAAAAGAAGGTTGGACCAAGTACTACGGTGCCATTATTAAAATTTTTATTATAAATGAGTGGATATATAATTAAACCAACTGCATTATAATTGTTTGAGTCAGCTACATTTTGGGCAGCAACATGACCGACTGAATTAGCAATAAATAAAAATATTAAAATATGCCTATTCACCTTATTGTCTTAAAGCATTAATTTGTTTTTGCAAATCTGTCTTAGCCCCCTAAAAGACTGGAGAGAAATTGTAAAACAATTTAGATACAGTAAATTTAGGGAAAATGACAAACACACGTAGACAATTTACCCCTGAGGAGAAGTACAGTATCC
>JADLGT010000306.1 GCA_020849195.1 Bacteroidia bacterium | reverse complement strand
TGAGCGTTGCCGAAGCTCCGAATCGGTTGAGCCGGGAATAGGAAGTTTATTTATAAATCCAACATTGATGAGTGATAGTCCGGCATATATACCTAAAAATTTGTTGAAGTTGTAATTGTGTAAATGTTGAAAATGCAGAAATAATGAAAATCGAGTTTTATTTTCGAGCTTTTGACCATTGGCTGTAACATTCCCTTGAGAAAAAATTAATTCCGAACCAGCCATGCGGTACCATTCTTTTAGTGGAGCCGGATTCGATTTCATAGTTTGTTTTGAAGTTCGATCGGATTGTTCTTGTGCATGAAGCCCTGTTAAAAATGTAGTTAATACAATTGAAAAAATTATTTTGTTCATGTTGATGATATTTTGGGTTAAACAAAATTTATCTGCATTAGTTTAAAAGCTACCAATATGCGGATCATTATTTGTATGGATTTTATTTATTATCAAAATTAAGTTTATTCATCGAATGAGTTCTATTCAACTACGCATTTTTATTGACTTGGGACATATTTGTAAAACATTAAGCATTTGAAGCTCCAGCTTTTTGCTTGCTGCGATTAACCCTTTGGCATAATACTTCCCGCCATCGCCAGAATGAAGAATCGTTCCTATAAGATTCATGTCTTCTCTACATGCCAGTGCCATCTTTAGCGCAAGCACTTATCCCTACATTTATACAAACAAACTGTTCTGGCAGGCAGAATACAGTTTATAAGTAAGATGAAATTTTTTACACAAGGCATCGTATGGGATGGAAAAAATCTTTTTATTTTAGCTGATGCGAGTGGGTTCGTGGTCTTAAGTTTTAGCTGAATTTAATCCTAAGAACTTAGTCTGCCGGCATTAAAGTGTTGATAGGCTTTTTGCTCACAATTAATTGTTTACACCATTTTTGTAATGTAGTTTACAGAAATTTAAAATTCACTTCAACATGAAATATTCTTTACTTTCAATTTATATTGCACTTGCATTTACATGTAAAGCGCAAACGGGTCTATACATTCCACAGTTAGCTGCATTTGACAATGCAATGCTAAACCTGATATCAACTTATAATGTACCAGGTGCACAACTGGCAATCACATATCATGGAAGATTGGTCTATAACAGAGGATTTGGATTTGCAAATACAGCAACCTTAGATTCTGTTTACCCAAGCAGTATCTTTCGTGTTGCCAGTATTTCAAAAACTATTACAGCAGTTGCTTGTATGCGCCTGTTTGAAAACGGACTTCTCCAACTTGATGCAAAAGTGTTTGGTAAAAATGGAATTTTGAACGACTCTATTTATCAAGATATATTGGACAAAAGAGACACTAATATAACTGTAAGAATGTTGCTACAACATACCGGGGGATGGAACAGAGATATTTCGGGAGATATAATGTTTAATTCGTATAACATTGCCACCACATTGGGTTTGCCTTCGCTTCCTTCTACTTCCGATGTTATTCGATACGCACTTAAATACAAAAATCTTGATTTCACGCCCGGCAGCCAATATCAATATTCTAATTTTGGCTTTTGTGTGCTAGGCAGAATTATCGAAAAAATTACCGGACAAACTTATGAAAGTTATATTCGGAATAATATTTTTATTCCGCTCGGAATTTCCTCGACAAAACTGGGCTATAACCTGTATGTAAATCAGCTACCCAACGAAGTAAATTATTATGATTATCCGGGCGCTCCGCTTGCTAATTCCGTTTATGATAATAAAACTAAAGTGCCATGGCCTTATGGCGGATTCAACATAGAGTTTATGGATTCGCATGGAGGATGGGTAACATCAGGGGAAGATTTATTAAAATTTGTTTGCGCCTTCGACCGATACAATACTCGCCCCGACATTTTATCTATTGCAACAATCGATACGCTTACTAAACCTTCGTTAAAAAATTCAGGTTATGCTTGCGGAATTCAGGTTAATACATACAATAATTGGTGGCACACAGGTGCATTGCCCGGAACTACAACTGAATTTGTTCGTGATGGTAATGGACAACTCAATTGGAGTATTTTATTAAACTCTCGTAACTCAAGTGGTGATATTATTACAGCAGTCGATCAATTAGTTTGGAATGTATTACCTTCTATCTCAGAGTCGAGTTGGCCATCTCACGATTTGTTTAACAACTCAACACCAACAATTACAACTGAACACCATTCAGCAACTAAGATCATAGAAATATACCCTAATCCAACAAGGGAAAAAATCTATTTTTCCGAGTACACAAATGTTAAGATGCTTGATGTTACTAATCAAATTATTTTTAATGGAAAAAACATTAACACACTCGATCTTACTGAGCAAGCTGCCGGAATTTATTATGTTATACTAACAGATGACAAGGGTTTGTTATTACAACAAAATAAAATTGTAAAGTATCAATAATTTTTTTTCAACAACGACTTTCGAATCGATAAAAAATGAAGAATAGGGCTGTCAAATATCGCGCTTCATCGTTGCCCTCCTTTCGTACGGCGTTCCGAGCTCATCTTAAATTGTACTCTTGTTGCCATTTTTTTAGTGCGGAAAAACGGTCAAGGTATTTCAGGCATGGACAATGATAGAAATTTCAAATTTCCCCAAAGACCAAAAGAATCTGCAATTGAACGGAATTTAGCAGTTAATTCTTAATTAATTTATAATAAAAGTTGTTGTACGTTGATGAAACGCGAAGTACATACATACCTTTAGCGAGTTGTTCTATGTCGTTTATTGTAAAATAATTTAAGCTGTTTGTATTTACACGCATATTGTTTTCTGATACCAATCTGCCACACATATCGAACATACAAAAAGTAATGGATTGTACTTGGGAAGAATAAAAAGTAAGATGAATAATATTATCGAACGGGTTAGGATATGTAGCCAATACAAGATCGTTTTGAAAAGACGAAAAATCTTGTCCGCCCAATACCATATTTGCCACACACATGTTTGGAATACCGTAGCCCATCAGCGAGTCGGGGTTAGTGTATTGACCGGCACTTTTTTGAACTGCATCTAAAATCTGCATATTTGTTTTGTTTGGGTTAGCTTGCCATAGACAGGTTACAGCGCCGGCGGTAATTGGCGATGCGAACGATGTTCCGTTTGCTAAAGTTATACCTCCGCCGGCAGAGGCTACAACACTATGTTGGCCTTGTGCCATGGTGTTTGGTTTTACTCGTTTGTCGTAGCTAGGTCCATGAGAGCTGAAGCCGGCAAGTGCGCCATTCTCATCTACCGCTCCAATGGCTAAAATACTGTCGGCATCAGCCGGCGAACCAATTGTTCCGGGTCCGGAGTTGCCTGCGCTTACAACTACCACCATGCCTTTACGTGCTGCCACAGTAGCTGCAATAGACGAAAGGGCAACCTTGCCATTCATGTCGGCATAGGTTTGATTTTGGGACGGATCGTCAAAAGTAAGGTAGCCAAGCGATGAGTTAATTACATCCGCTCCAACACTGTCGGCAAACTCGGCCGCAGATGCCCAGTTAAATTCCTCAATAATATTTTCTGTTGCGGCCACTTCCGATCGGAGCAACCAGTACTTTGCTTTAGGTGCCGTGCCAATAAGTTGACCAGGCAAATTTCCGCCCATGGTTGAAAGCACCATCATACCATGCGACATTTCGTTGTATATATTGTTGCCATGGTTGGCAAAATCAAATGTGCCAAGTAGTTGTCCGTTGGTTCGTAAACTATCGAAGGCTTGTAAACTGTCGGCTTTGTAAAATCCTGCATCAATAATGGCTATCACCATGCCTTCGCCTCTATAACCAAGGCTGTGCAAACAATCGGCACCTATCATGCTTGCCTGATTGAGCGAACCACCGTAGTTGTAAGCTGGAGAAGTAGAAATAGTTGTTAGTGTGCCGAACTTATTTTTATTCCTTCCCTCTGTTTTGCTGCGTTGAGCATCGGGTAAAGAAATTGGTTTTATTCCTAATGGTTTTATTCCGATAACAAACGGGTAAGAAATAATTTTACTTAAAGCAGTTGGAAAGCCTGTGGTGTCAATGCTTACCGCATTTAACCATTTCGACCGGTTAAGTAATTTAACACCTGTTTTAATAATACTATCGATGTATGACTGATTAACGGGAAGATCATCTTCTTTTATTGGAATGTTTTGTTTGGCACGGCGATTAATTGAACGGGCTGATAAAAATGCTGAAGGGTTGGCGATGGAATATGGGCTTCCGTTTTTATCGCTGAAGCGAATCATGAACTCGGCCTTGTTTTGCGCGTTAAATGAGAGAGTGCTCAAAAACAAAAATGTGCATAAAAGATACGAGTGCCTAACTTTTGTCATTATTATACCTTTTAGTTAATTTACAATAATAACTCCACAAAATGAAGAAGCTTGAAGCAAACTATTTATCCGGTTGATTTATAAATGAATCACCTCGCCGTAGGCAGCAGCGGCAGCTTCCATAACAGCCTCGCTCATAGTTGGGTGCGGATGAACTGTTTTAATTAGCTCGTGACCGGTTGTTTCGAGTTTGCGTGCAGCAACAATTTCGGCAATCATTTCGGTTACATTGGCGCCAATTAGGTGAGCGCCCAACAACTCTCCATATTTAGCATCAAAAATAAGTTTCACAAATCCCTCGGGCGACCCTGCGGCTTTTGCTTTTCCACTGGCAGAGAAGGGGAACTTACCAATTTTTAATTCAAAGCCTTTTTCTTTTGCTGCTTTTTCGGTGTAACCCACCGATGCTATTTCGGGTTGACAATATGTGCATCCGGGAATGTTATTATAATTGAGTGGCTCGGGATTATGTCCGGCAATTTTTTCAACACAAATAATTCCTTCGGCACTGGCTACGTGTGCAAGTGCTTGACCGCCCACACAATCGCCAATGGCGTAATAGCCCGGCATATTGGTTTGGTAAAATGGGTTTGTTACAATTTTTCCTTTGTCGGTAATAATACCAACTTCTTCCAATCCAACTCCTTCAATATTCGCCTGTATGCCCACGGCAGAGAGGACAATGTCGCACTCAATGTTTTCAAGACCTTTTTTTGTTTTCACGTTTACTTTGCATCCTGTTCCTTTTGTATCAACCGACTCAACACTTGCATCGGTCATAACAGTCATTCCCGCTTT